>JALZVA010000157.1 GCA_023301335.1 Akkermansiaceae bacterium | reverse complement strand
GATTTATCGATGCGTTTCATGAGGCCTGCGAGAACCTTACCTGGACCTAGCTCTAGGAAGGTCGTGTGGCCATCGGCAATGAGTTTTTGCATAGACTCTGTCCAGCGCACTGAGCCAGTGACCTGCTTCTCTAATGTCGTGCGGATACAGGCGGCGTCGCTGACCTCAGTGGCCTCGAAATTACAAACAACAGGGATAGCTGGCTGAGTCATCGATGTGTCCGCGAGGACCGTAGCGAGCTTGTCTTGAGCCGACTGCATCAGGCGACTGTGGTAAGCTCCAGCGACGTCTAGTTTTTTGGCAATCTTGATGCCTTTAGCCTTAGCATTAGCGACGGCTTCTTCGATTCCTGAAAGGGTGCCTGAAAGAACGATCTGCCCAGGGGCATTGAAGTTAGCAACATCTACATCGGACTCTTGTGCCAGTGCTTCAACATGCTCTGGATCTCCTCCGATCATCGCTGCCATTGAACCTTCTGTGGCGTCACAAGCTTCTTCCATGAACTGTCCACGTTGAGCTACGACGTTTAAGCCTGTTTGAAAATCAAATGTCCCAGCAGCGGCGTGTGCGGTAAATTCTCCTAGCGAGAGGCCCGCTGCAGCCGTGATTTCTAGCTGAGGGAGCTCTTGCTTGAGGATTTCTAAGCAAGTTAAGCCGTGTAGATAAAGTGCTGGTTGGCAGCGAGAAGTCTTCGTGAGCTCTGCGTCAGGTCCTTCAAACATGACGGAACTGAGAGAGAACCCGAGGGCTGCATCTGCCTGCTCAAAGAGCTGCTTAGCTAAAGGGTAGGTATCGACGAGATCCTTACCCATGCCCACAGATTGGGCGCCTTGACCTGAAAAGAGTATAACAACTTTGCTCATAGTGGAGAAAGCAATAAACCCTGAGGCTGAGAGGTGCAAATCTTAAATGTCGGGAAGAATTTTAAGATCGTCTAGTTGACCATAAACTTTATATTTCATGATTCCCTTAATGATCGGAAATTTTTTAATAAAAGGTCTAACCAACTCTAAAAAAGAGATCCCTTTTTTGAAACCACTGAGTTCAAAGGTCATATCGACTCGTTCGGAGTCGAGGTTATACTTACCCGTTCCTTTAAGGTTAAGACTCGCAGACTTGGCCTCGAGGTCTTTGACTACAAGCACTCCTTTGATAACGCTGTAAAGAGCGAAGGCTTTCGATATTTTTGAATACCCAAGACGTTCATTACTAGAGTTATTTCCTAAAACACTCGTGATTTTAGAAAAAGGACCAAGGAGTGGGATCTTAGCAATATTAGAATCCTCAAGGATAAAGGTATTATCCTTTGTCGTGGAGAGATTACCCACTCCGCTCGTGTCTCCCTTAAATTGGAATAGGGTAGAGAATTTCCCTGTTTTTAAGTCTTCAAAGTCATACACCTCTGCAAGAGAGGAGACATTAAGCTGGTTGATGGCGAGGTCTCCGGTGTAACTGGGCACCTGTTTATTATAGAATAAGGTGAAATTACCAGACAGAGGGTGAACATATTTATTGGTTACTGCGTCAGTGTAACCCGTGGTTTTAAAAATATCTGCCTTAATATTGGTAGCGGTAACCTGGTTAGAAGTGGTTTGGATGTTAGCTTTTAGAAGGGTGCCTGGGATATCACTATCGAGGAAATTATAGCGGAACTTGCCTGCTGAAAAACTGCTATTGAGATTAGTGTTTTTGGAGTTATCGCGAATGTCTAAGACTCCTGAGCTTGAAGAGTAAGGGGGAGTGGCAAAGCGAAATTCGTCGATGGAGTCAGCTACATCAGAGCTAAATAAGCCCACGACTACTCCTGGCCAAAAATTGCCCTGGAGCTTATTGATTTCTACGAGCTGTTTATCAGTGAGGAAGGTGATCCTGTCTGCTGTTAGTTTACTACTGGATGGGCCAGAGAATTCTTTTTTTACCTTGTAGGCAGTATTGTTGAGCTGTGCTTCGAGTGTTTTAAAGCTGACGCGTCCTGGCTCTACTTGGAGGCTACAGGAGGCACTGTTGATCGGTTTGTTAGCATAGGAGAAAGGCCCAAGTTTAAGGTTTCCTGTAGTGAGTTGTTTTTCTCCATAGAGGATTTTCATATCGGCATCTAAGCACTTTAAAGGAGTGGTGAGGTCGATGTCTTCGAGTGTGGTGGCGACTTCGCGATTAAACATCGAGGCTAGGTAGCCTGGCCAGAGAACGCCTTGCAGTTTTGAAAAAGAAGCGTAGCTATTCCCTAGTTTAACTTCCCCTATAGATAGCTCTGAGGATTTAGTTCCCCCATGCTTTTTGAAATCGTTACTACCTGTATAGTCCATGGTCAGTGTAACCTCTTTAAAAGTAGTTTCTCCCTCAGAAATACTTACGCTTCCCCGAGCATCGGTAGCTTTGACCTCGTTATAGCTGATGGAATCGAGCTTTAGGTCGAGTAAGGTTGTTGCAGTATCTCCAGTTTGAAAGATAGAGAGGTTTGAATTCTTGCTTGTTATTAAGCTAGTGAAGTTAATCGCTTCGATAGCAGGAGCCACTTTCTTTGCAAACATGGCCGTTAAAGGAGCAGGCCACACTTCGCCTTTCACACCAGAGAGAAGGATTTGTTGCTTTTGCTTCACCTCAGGGTTTTTGATCAAACTGACTTTATCCACCGTAATTTGACCTCGTGGCGGGCCGCCATACTTTAAGCCTCTTGGGTAGTTGGTGTAATCTGCCGAAGTGCTGATGTCGAGGAAGTTAGATTTTCCACGCGTGAGATCGAGTTTAAAGCGCGTGTCATGTAAAGCTGTGTCAGTAAGCTTGGCGTAGGCTAAGGAGATGTCACCAGTGGTGTGAAAAAAGGGGCGTTTGAAGTTAAAGTTGAGATTGGATGTATTTATCTTAATAGGGGCTTGGATATGAAGTTTGGAGAACAGGTCATAGGCTTTGAGGTGAAAAAGGCGAATGACAGGTGAGGGCCAGACTTCACCTGTTAACCCTGTTAGGTTAATGTTCATGTGGCCAGTCTCAGGGTCACGTTTCATAGTCACTTGCTCAGCAGAGGCTGACCCCTCTTTTCCGATCCCAAATTTCTGCTGCTTATGCCAGTTACTGTGGTCAACAATGATGAAGGGCTTAGAGTAGACGGCCTCTTCGCCGTTGAGTTTAAATGCCGCACCACCTTCTTTTAAAAGTGTGTCACGGTAAGTGATGTCGGCGATGTAGAGGTCACCTTCGATATGAGAAATACTTAAGTCTTTTCGATTGATCACCCCTTCCGCAGAGATGTTAGCGATAGACGATTCATCTATGTTGACCTGTTCGAGGATACGATCAATTTTTAACCCTTTGAGAAAAGGAATAAAAAGCTGAGGGGGAAGTGATGAGGTGGAGCTGAATTTAATTTCTTCCGGTCCCATCAGAAGACGGCCATTAAATTCATTCTCCCCACTGTAGGCCTGTAGCTTATCGAGGAAGAGGGAGTTACTCTTCCAACTAAATTCTGAACTAATAAAATCGAGGTTGGCGTCTAGATAAGACACGTTTCTGAGTTCAGCTTCTCCTAAGAGTTCAAGTTTGAAGGGTTGGAATGTACCGTCTTTGGAGTGGCGAGGGAGGTCAATAGTTCCAGTGGCTTGAATATTGGAGTCCCCTAGGAATTTCATTTTAGGCGCAAAATTGGTTTCCGTAACACCGTTGATTAGATTCTTAAAATCAACTGAACTTTCACAAGAAAAGGTGCCTTTATTAAGCGCTAAGGAAAGGTCACCTTGGGCAGAGTAATCACCCTTCTGGTCAGAGAAGGAGAGCTCAGTGAGGCGGACAAGCTGCCTGTTTAGACTTCCTTTGATGCAAAGCTTTTTGATGTGCGCTTGTTTGTATTGAAGCTTAGGGGCTTGAAGTTCAAAGTCTAATTGTAGTTTCTTAACATCGCTAATATCACCATCGACGTAGAGTGTTAGGTTTGGCGGATGCTGAGGATCCCATTGAAAGGTTCTGATGAGATTACGGAACTGACGGTAGTTGGCGACGATGGCTTTTTTTTCTTCTTCAGTGACTTCGCGAATTTTTTCTTTTTTTGTTTTCCACGCCCGACCTTTGATAGTGAGTTTAATACCCTCATAGTGGAAGCTTAGCCCATCTTCAGATTCGAGCTGTTTGCTCTTAGACAGGGAAAAGGTGCCAGTAATGTCATTAATATCAATGATCGGAGAGTCGAGAAACTTAGAAACAACAGGGACAGAGACCTGGCCAGCTTCTACAGTGGCAGAATCAAGTTCAAAGACACCACGCAAAAGCTTGGTTTTATCAATATTTAGTGATAAAAACTGCGTAGAATAGAGAGGTGTTTCTTGTTTTTCTGTCTTGTAGAGTTGCACATTTTCCGCAACCAAACCTTTATTGAGCTTATACTTAAGCGAGTCAAAAGAGAGGTGAATGTCCTCCTCCTTTAGTTTTTCTAGCAAAACCGTTTTAAGAGATTCTGGCAGGCCAATACTGTGAAGATACGCCAGCGATCCAATCAGACCAAGAATGAGCAGCACAATGAAAACAGTGCAGAGCATTTTGAGGCGATTTAAAAGGCGGCGAATTTTCATCTATGGAGAAAGCATCAAGTGTTTCTGCCTCTAGCATTTCAGATTAGAGAGTTTATTTAAAGCTTTATACTCAGCGGATTCAAAAAAGGAGAGGAGCCCCTTGGTAGGGTAGGAGAAGCAGAAGATTTCATCCAATGTATTATCGAACAGGTTAAGGATCCGCATCCAGAACTAGGAAGGTAACTCGTCATAGTGGACGGAAAGACTATTCGAGAAAGTGCGCACTGGGTTGACAATCAAAAGCTATAAAATAGGGTGAATACAGATCTGACTTGCTCGTCGGATGTTTTAGCATGAAGTCGCAAATGAATGATGAAGAGAAGGTGTTCCTGGTGACAGGAGGGGAAGGTGATTTAGCGAAGTCCATGGGGAGCATGTTAGCTGGTGAAGGGAAAGTGCTGTTACCAGGGAGGCAGAAGCTTGATGTGGTGGAGGAAGCGAGCGTGGATGCGTATTTTGCTACGTTGAAGCGATTAGACCTTCTTGTGTGCAATGCTGGATTAGTTGCGGATGATTTGCTTTTGAAAATGTCTGAGGCTTCTTGGGAGAAGGCTCTAGAGGTGAATCTAAAAGGGGCATTTCTCTGCGCACAACAGGCTGCAAAGTTGATGTTAAAACAACGCTCGGGACATATTCTTTTCGTAGGAAGCTATAGCGGCTTTAAACCTCATTTAGGTCAGTCAAATTATGCCTCAGCCAAGGCTGGCTTAGTTGGCTTGATGAAATCACTAGCTCAGGAGCTGGGGGGACGTGGGGTGCGTGTCAACATGGTGGTACCGGGCTGGCTCGACACTAAAATGACCGCAGCTGTGGCAGAGGAGAGAAAACGAGAAATGATTGAAGCTCACACGCTCAAGGCATTAAACACAACTCAGCAAGTGGCTTCTTTTGTAAAGCATCTACACGGGGAAATGCACTACACTTCGGGACAAGTATTCCACTTAGATTCTCGGATTCTTCCTTGATATTCTACTTTTCTTAATAAAAATGCGGTTCTGCCTTGCTTTTAGGAAGCTAGAGAGAGAAAATCTGGTCGATTTTTCTTCATGGCTACTTCCAATAAACCAAAAAAACAGACTGTTGAATCCACCCTGCCAAGTTGGTTTAATGAGGTGATGGGAATAAGTATGTGTGGTATGGGAGTGCTACTATTTCTCGCCTTGATATCTTTCACTCCTGTGGATCTTCCTGATTTTGTTCGGTCTGTGGATCGACCAGAGGGAGTGGGGGTGAGTAATTGGATTGGCGTTATAGGGGCATTACTAGCGTGGTGTGTGTTCATGATTTTCGGGGTAGCTGCCTATTTGGTTCCGATCGCATTGATTTGGTTAGGTTTTGCCTATGCCGTGATGGAGTCCTCATGGACATGCAGGAAGTGGATAGGGATGCTTGCTTTTGTGATCACAGGAGCATGCCTGTTAGGGGTGCAGGATTGGTTTTTTAAAGATTGGGCAGTGAACTTAGATCTGAAGGTAACCAAGGATGGAGTGTCGAATCACCTCACTGGTGGCTATGTTGGGTATTTTATTGGGCGTTGCCTATTGGTGACCTTACTCGCAAAACCTGGTGCAATGCTGGTATTGTTTTTTGCTTACCTAGTAGGAATGATCCTTATCACGGGCGTGCACCCGGTGAAGTTTATTAAAGCAGTGGTTTCTATTCTCGCTACCAAGTTTTCTAACTGGAGATCAAACAGCAAGGAGGCTAGAGAGAAAAAACGAATTTCGGACGAAAAGCAGGCAGAGAAAGACCGCCTCAGAGATGAACGTAAGGCTGAGCGTGATGCTGAGCGACGTGCAGCTGAGGTAATGAAAAAAAGTAAGGAAAAAGATACCGAAGAAGCAGAGTTACCTTTAGATATCCCTGATAACCCGATGACAGCCAAGCTTATGAATCGAGAGCTAGAGTCGAAGAAAAAAACGGCAAAGGGAGATGCTAAGCCAGAGCCACTTTCAGCAGCGTCTAGCACTCCAGAGCCCCAAATTATTGATTCTTCACAGAATAAGCTGAAGAAAGAGATCGAGCCAGGATCGAGACCTTTTAATAAGAAAAAATCAGATAACCCAGCTCTCTCAGTTGAAGGTTATGAAGATTATGAAACTCCAGGTTTTGATCTCCTGTCTTACGATGAAGAGAGTGAGGAAGTCGCTGGTGAATCTGAAGCTGATAAGGGGGAACTGATTCGCGTCCAAAAAGTGATCGTGGACACACTACAAGCGTTTGGCGTTGAGGTGACAGCAGGGGATATCACCCGTGGTCCGACGATCACCCGTTACGAGGTTTATCCTAGCTTAGGCTTACGTGTGTCGAGGATCACACAGTTAGAGGCGGATCTAGCACGAGCCACTCGTGCGGAAAGAATTAATATTTTAGCACCTATCCCAGGGAAGGATACGGTAGGGATCGAGATTGCGAACGATGATCGTGTGGCTGTTCCTCTTCGGGAGCTACTTCAGGATGAGGCCTTCACGAGTGCGAAGAAGAAGATCCCGTTAGCACTTGGCAAAGACGTGTATGGAAATGCCGTGATTGGGGATCTCGCAGCGATGCCTCACTTACTTGTAGCTGGAGCTACCGGTGCGGGTAAATCGGTGTGCATTAACTCCATCATCACTAGTATTTTATTCAAGTTCAGCCCAGATGAACTCCGTTTTATCATGGTGGATCCGAAGGTGGTCGAGATGCAGATCTATGGTGACCTTCCTCACTTAGTGATCCCTGTTGTTACGGAACCTGCGAAGGTCGTTTCAGCTCTACGTTGGGTCGTTAATGAGATGGAGAAAAGATACCGAATTTTTGCGAAGTGTGGGGTGAGAAATTTTGACGGTTTTAACGGAAGGCCGCGTCCAGAAAAAGAAGAGGAGGAAGAACCAGAAATCATCGAGGAGGAAGAAGGTGAAGACGCCGAGCATGAAGTAGAGGAAGTTGATCAGGAGCATATCGATTCGATTGCACGTGCTCTTGAAGATGGAGACCTCGGACCTTCAAGCTTATCAGATGAGGATGAAGATGAGTTAGAAGCAGAGGAAGATATTCCAGATAGAATACCTTATATTGTGGTGATTATTGATGAGCTTGCTGACTTAATGCAGACAGCTCCAGCAGATGTGGAAGGAAATATTGCGCGTATTGCCCAGAAGGCACGTGCTGCAGGAATCCACCTGATCATTGCGACTCAGACTCCGCGTGCAGACGTAGTGACAGGAATTATTAAGGCGAACATTCCGAGTCGTATAGCATTCCAAGTTTCTTCCGCGCTCGACTCTCGTGTGATCCTGGACGGAAAAGGAGCAGAGAAACTCGTCGGAAAAGGGGATATGCTGTATCTCCCACCGGGTTCAGCTAAGCTTGAACGCTCACAAGGTGCCTTTGTCTCGGATGAAGAGGTTGAAGCAATCGTGGATTACTGCAGTAATCAATGTGAGCAAAAGTTTGAAGAAGACGTTCAGAAGAGTATTGAGAGTGGAGGAGGAGACCAAGGAGATGGAGATAATGATGGGGTCTCAGATGCGGATGAAGAATGCTATGAAAAATGTATGGAAGTGATCCGTGCAGAAGGGAAGGCTAGCACCTCGCTCCTTCAGCGGAGGTTACGTTTAGGTTACACACGTGCGGCACGGATGATGGACATTCTCGAAGATAGAGGCATCATCGGACCAGCTGATGGTGCTAAGGCAAGGGAGATCCGAATCCCTACGGATGTGGATTAAAAAAAATCTGATGAGATGATGCACGACTCCTTTCTACCAAAACAGATGGTGTGTGGGAGTAAGTGGAAACAATGGGTGAGTGGTCGCCCTTTGATAATCCCCGTGCTGTTTGGCTGCTTGGGGATTATCGCGGTCGAGTATGATAATATTCCATTTCTGTTAGGCTTGGTTGTATCCTGTGCATTACTTGCTTTTGTGAGTAGGTCACTTGGTCTTTACACGTGCATTGTGCTAATCCTCTTTTCGGGTCTTCACGGTTTGAGGAAGCAGAGCTTAGATGAACAGGTGAAAGCGTTTCCTAAGACACGTGCATGTGAGGCTGAACTATTAGTCGTGGGAGTGCTAAAGGGAGATCGATACAAAGTCAGGGTGTTAGAAGGCTCCCTGACTATAGAGGATGTTAAGCTTCTTTACCATTCTCAACAGAAGTGGCAACTGGGGGATAAGATCCATGGTGAGTTCTGGGTGAAACGGCCTGATCCCGCTAGAAATCCAGGTGGCTTTGATGCGACAGAGTGGATGAGGCATCAAGGGATGAGTCTACAGTGCTCAGGGTATGGAGAGAAAGTAGGAGTAGCTAAAGGGTATAGCTATTTAGGGAAGATTGGAGATGTTAGAGAGAGCGTGAAAGAGAGGTTAGTAAAGGGAGTTGAAGATGAGAATGCGGCGAAGGTGATCCAATCTATGTTTCTTGGAGAGAGATTTGGCAATGATGACCCGGTGACAGTTCAGTTTAGATTGAGTGGGGCGATGCACGTGTTTGCTGTGAGTGGCTTACATGTGATGCTCATTGCAGGGTTGGCATTGTTCTTTTTACGCTTACTCTCTTTCCCCCAGTATATACTGATTCCCCTTGTGGTTTTATTGATGGTCTTTTACACGGGTCTAACAGGTTGGGGAACTCCGGCGATCCGGGCAACGGTGATGGCCTCTGTTTTTCTTGGAGGCTTTATGCTCTACCGTAAGGCAAATATCTTGAACACACTCGCTGTAAGTTCGATTATTCTGTTAGGGTTTGATTCTTATCAACTCTTTACAGTGAGTTTTCTTTTAACCTATGGAGTGGTGTTGGCGATTGTGATGTTCACGGGGTTTTGGGAAAGAAGGTTCGCCTTTATGGATAAGGTTGATCCCTTTCTTCCACCTTCGCTTTACAGTAGCGTTCAGAAATTAAAGCTGAAGCTACGTCGTTATGTTAAGCAAAGTGCGGCGGTTTCCTTTGCAGCTTGGATGGGATCAGCTCCTTTGATTGCTTTTTATTTTAAGATGCTATCCCCAGTGGCCTTACTTATTGGAGTGCCGATTGTTGCGCTGTTGACTTTGGTGATATGGCTAGGGGTGATCAGCGTAGGGGTAAGTCTGATTTCCTCAGACCTTTCAGTATTCGTAAACCGTGTGAATGCACAAGTAGCTACGGTGGCGTATAAGTTTGCAGGAGGAGCAGCAGGCTTAAAATACGGGCATTATGTTCTGGCCTCTCAAGCAGAAGAAAGTGTGGAAATTTTTGATATGAAACAAGGAGGAGCTGTATTTTTTAATTTGGGTGACGGACTCATGTTAGACTGTGGAGGAAAGAGCACAAGGGGAGAGGTTAGGAATGCTCTGCGGCAGTTTAAAAGGAATGTAGGAGAGATATGGATAAGTCATCATGATGCGAGCCATTACCGTGGAATAGAGAGTGTGGTAGATGAGAACCAGTTAGGTAAGGTGATGCTTCCGAAGGTTAAAGCTTCAGTAACGTTTCAGAATGTTCTAATGAATGCAGGGTTCTCGGATGAGAACATAGGAGTGTTGAGTGAGGGCTACAGTAAAAGTGGAGAAGACTATAGACTGGAGGTGATTTATGATGGCACGCAGCAAGACGCGCCAAGCCACGATGACAAGGGAATCGTAGTGAGGCTCAAGTGGAAGAGCTATGTGATTCTTTTTACAAATGACATGGGTTTCTTCACAGAGCAAAAATTGTTAGAAAAGGGTGTGGATGTAAGGTGTGATGTATTGATTTGTGGAAAGCATGGGGAACAACACAGCCCGCATGAGGCTCTGATTCAAGCTGCTCGTCCCAAAGTGGTGATAGCCACCTCGTTTCGACCTGACCTATCACAGAGAAGAAGCTACGGATGGCGAAGCATGTTAGATAAATATCAGGTCAAATTGCTTAATCAAAGTGACTGCGGTGCGGTGAGTATCAGGTGGAGAACTGGTAAACTTGTCTTGCTTCCCATGTTGGGAGAGGAAGTACTGCTAGAGAACTAAAGCTTCTGATTTTTTCAGATTGTTAGGCTAGGTCAATGGCAAGCTGGATGGCATTAGCCATCGAAGTGGGGCTTGCGATACCTTTCCCTGCAATGTCGAACCCTGTGCCGTGGTCTGGGCTAGTTCTAGGCTTAGGGAGACCTAGAGTGGTATTGATGCCAGTGTCAAAATCCAAGAGCTTGAGGGGGATGAGGCCTTGGTCGTGATACATACAGAGCACAGCATCGTAGTGACCGTCCACCGCTGGGCGGAAGATGGTGTCGGGTGGGAATGGCCCGTGGAAATTCTGCTCGGGTTGATTGAGTGTCTCTATAGCAGGGATAATAATATCAATATCTTCCCTCCCAAATGCTCCATTTTCACCGGCATGTGGATTGAGACCACAGACGGCGATTTTTGCAGGGCGTTGATTTTTTTTCTCACAAAAGTTTTTTAACAGTGAGCCTATTCTTACGATTTCAGAACTGGTGAGCAGGCGGGGAACCTCGGTAAGGGGGACGTGAATGGTAACGAGTGCAACGGTGAGTGACGGTCCAGTGAGACACATAGCGTAGTTCTCACAATCTAAGCGATCGGCAAAAAACTCTGTTTGCCCAGGATAGTGGAAGCCAACTTTGTGTAACCATTCTTTTGCCACGGGAGCGGTGGCGATAGAATCGATGCTATTATCTTTGAGCATCTTAGCGCCGAGCTCAAGAGCGTCTAAAGATGCTTGAGCTGTCTTTAAAGTAGGGACTCCTGGACATGCCTGAATCTTCTCCCCAATCATGACGAAATCCACATTTGCCGGCCATGTTTGGCTAGCAAGCGCTTGTTCGATGACTTCTGGTCCAACGCCTGCTTGATCCCCCCAGGTGATTCCGATTTTAGGCATAGTGTTAGATAAGCTTCTCCCGAAGAATGAGAATTATAGGTAACGGACGATTTCCGCTTTATTACGGAGTCTCTCAATCCAACGGTTGAATCTCACGGCGGACTTGTCGGCTTTGACTCGTGACTCTAACTGCGGGCGCACTTTTGAAAGTGGAGGAGATGGGCCATTGACTTTCTTCGTGACCTGAATGATGTGGAAGCCGTATTGGTCTGTAAGCGGACCGATGAGCTTCCCAACGGGTTGATCGAAAACAACTGGGGCAAAGTGGATAGGGAAATCGATGCGCGAGGTCATCGGCCATTGACCACCTTCTTCTGCATAGGCATCAGATGAATATTCTTTGGCGAGCTCTGAAAAAGGTTCCCCTTTACGGATTCTCGCAGCAAGGCTTTCGGCGAGTTGAAGTTGATCTTCTGGAGTGTTTCCTAATTCTCCGGAGTCTAGAGGTATCCAAATTTTCTTATAAGAAGCTTTATCTAGTCTGATGTCGCGTAGCTTATGTTTAAATTTATTATATTCTTTTTGGAGCTCGTCGGTGGTGGGTGGAGCAAAGTCATGGAGGTGCTGAGACTTCATCGCTCCTACAGTGATCGTGCGCGTGACGAGGTCTCTATACTTGGATTGAGAAAGCCCATTTTTTTTCAGATCTTTTAAGTAAGCTGCGCGGTTTCCGTTGTAGAGGGTATCGATTCTCCTAGTGATTTCCCTATCAATATCTCTTGCAGGAATATTGGCACCGAGGTTTTTAAATTCATTGAGAATAAGCTCTCGGTCGATGAGCTCTTGAAAGATTTCTTTTCGCGCTTTGGAGACTTGAGTGTAATATTCTTTATTCTTCCTTGGAAATTGAGCTTTTATTTGTTCAAGGATAGGAGAGAGAGTGAAGTTAAGTTCGTTCGAGGTGACGACACTAGCGTCAACTTTGGCAGCGATCTTACTGAGCCCTTTACGGGACGTATTTTTTGAAAAATAATCAGGGGCATCGGTTTCTGTCGTGAGGGGTGCACCTCCGTTTGAGAGTAGGTTGGTAGTTTTCTCAAATACTGAACAGTGAGAAAGGAGAGTAGCCGCAGCGATGGTTAAAGTGCTGGATATAAATAGCTTGGGCATAATGAAAATAGAGTTAAATAGAGCGGAGCATCTGAATGCTCTCGGTGAGTTTCTTCTCAGGACGTGATTCTGTCAACCTCGGGAAGCGTTTTCCTTCAAGTTGAATAAATTGCCCGTTTCTGGTGAGAATGAGTTTTTGTGATTTTATTTCGATACTAGAGATGTGCGCTTGTGCCGCGGCGATTTTTAGTGAGGTGACAGAGACTAGGTAATTGACGGGTTCAGGGATCTTTCCGTAGCGATCTTTCCATTCACTTTTGAGAGCTTTGAGTTCTTTCACGGTAGTGATAGCTGCGAGTCGTTTATACGCTTGAATCCGCATTCGAGCTTCTGTCATATAAGAGACAGGGATGAAACAAGGGAGTGTGTCTGTTGCAACCATTCCTTCGTTAAAACTTAAAAAATCCACCCTGAGTTGGACTTCCACACGTTGGAGAGGGGCATTCCCTTTGAGGCGATCAATACTCTGCTTGAGTAATTGGCAATAAAGGTCGAAACCTACCGCTGCAATGTGCCCAGATTGTTTCGTGCCAAGGAGATTGCCAGCTCCACGGATTTCGAGGTCGCGCATGGCAATTTTAAACCCAGAACCAAGTGCAGTGTATTGCTGAATAGCTTGGATACGTCGTTTTGCGTCACCTTGCATGAGGTCGCGTGGGGTGAGCAGGATGGCGTATGCCTTTTGACCTCCGCGCCCGACTCTGCCCCTGAGTTGGTAGAGATCGGCGAGTCCGAAGCGGTCTGCCCTGTCGATGATGATGGTGTTGGCATTAGGGATGTCGATACCGCTTTCGATGATTGTGGTAGAAAGCAAAATATCTGCTTCACCATCGACAAACTGGCCCATGACCTGCTCCAATTGATTCTTCTCCATCTGCCCATGCCCGATGACGATACGTGCATTTGGAACGAGGGCGTTGAGATTTTCTTTTATCTTCTCAATCGTTTGGACTCGGTTGTGGAGGAAAAAGACTTGTCCACCACGTTTGAGTTCTCGAGTGATAGCATCGCGGATGATTCTTTCATCATATCCGCAAATCGAAGTCTGGACAGGAACTTTGTTAGGAGGTGGAGTGTCGATCGAGGACATGTCTCTAGCCCCCATCAGAGAGAGGTAAAGCGTGCGGGGGATAGGAGTAGCGGAGAGAGTGAGGATATCAATTTGACTAAAACGCTGCTTAAACTTTTCTTTATGCTTCACGCCAAAGCGTTGCTCCTCATCAATCACGGCTAGGCCGAGATCCTTGAAGACGACATCGTCTGAGACAAGGCGATGGGTGCCTACCACCACATCTACGGATCCATCAGCTAGGCCCTCTAGGGTGCTTCTGACTTCCGAGGGTTTCCGGAAGCGATTGAGCAGATCAATTCGGATAGGAAAATGGCTCATTCTTTGTTGAAAATTACGCCAGTGCTGCTCTGCTAAAACCGTTGTGGGAACGAGAATGGCGGCTTGCTTTCCTCCTGTGATAGCTTTGAAGATAGCACGGATGGCCACCTCGGTTTTACCAAAGCCAACGTCACCACAAATAAGGCGATCCATGGGCTTGTTAGATTCCATGTCCGCTTTTGCATCTTCGATGGCCTCTTTCTGACCTTGTGTTTCTTTATAGGGGAAAGAAGTTTCAAATTCTTGCATCCACTTGCCATCAGGAGGGTGTGGTTGACCGGGGCGGCTATTTCTTTCAGCCTGAACTTTGAGAAGTTGAGCGGCGTAGTCGAGGATGGCTTTCTCTGCGATTTTTTTAGACTTGGACCACTTACCATCACCAAGTTTAGAGAGCTGAGGTGGTTTACCTCCCATGCCGACATAGCGAGAAATAAGGTGCGACTGGTCAATCGGGACAGAGAGCAGGGCACCATCGCGGTAACGGAGGTGAACCTCTTCTAAACCTGATGGATCAACGGCGATTTCCTTAAAGCGCCCAATCCCGTATTCACTGTGCACAACTAAATCACCCGGTTGGATATCCTCAAGGTCAGTTTGTGCTTGGGCTTTTCGCTGGTGGTCTAAGGTGGTGGAATTTCTGGTGGGGAGAGAAGCTTGACCAAACAGCTGGGAAGAGGAGACGAGGGCGAGCTTTGCCTCGGGGATGAAGATGCTTTCAGGGAGACTGGAATGATGTACTTGAAGAGAGAAGTCTTGAATGAAACGCTCTCCCATGAGTTCTGAAAATTTCTGCTCTTCAGTTGCGGAGTTAAAGAATAAGAAGGTTTGGTAGCCTTCTCTATGCCATTGCTTGATTTGGTTTTTAAAGAGTGCGCGCTGGTTTTCCTGCATCACAAAATCTCCAGCTGAGAAACGAGGGAGAGGAGAAGGGTGACAGGCTGTTGTGTAACTCTCGACGCCAAGATGGTTAATTTTAGGCCCATAGCTGAAGTGGAGCTGAGCCTTTGGATGGGGCGCTTCACCGAAGGAAACGATGATGTCCTCAGGGGCAATGAGGTCGACTAACTGAGCGGAGTCCTCAGACTCACGAAGGATGACCTCAAGTTGCTTAAGCTTACGTCTTGAAATTTGGGAATGGATGTCGAACTCACGGAGGGATTCTATCTCCGTGTCGAATAGTTCGATCCTAACAGGATGGACAGAATGAGCTGTGAAAATATCGATGATTCCTCCCCGCTGCGCCCACTGAGAGCGACCAAAAACTTGGGGGACTTTTTCGAATTGAGCGTCTTCTAGTTGTTTTTCTAGATCTGCGAGGTCGAGATCTTTGCCGATGTTGAGGGATATGAAAGCGGATTGATGGTTGTTTTTTATGGGGATTTTATCCTGTAGGCTTTCTGGAGAAAGGATAACTAAGCGTTTACTATCCGCCGTGGGAGGTGACGATAGCTGGTGGATGATGTGGAGGCGTTTAGCTCGTTCATCAGGATCTTCCAGCTCGTGAGGGTGAGTCTGCTGATCTGTTTCTGGGTAATGTAGATTTTGAAGCTTCCAGGTATCGCAATTGTTAGAAATGTGGTTTCTAGTACGAGGCTGATCATGCAAGAACCAAATTCTACATGGCTTTGTTAGAGTTGTAGAGAGAGCTTTGAGGAGGAGAGGGCAGGCCGCCTCATGGACAGGGCCAAGGATATTTGGTCTCTCGTGTAAAGAAACGTAAAACTCCTCGCAAGCGAGGAGCCTTTCTATGACAGGATCTATGAAATTGGATTTCAACCCAATTGAATTTTATCGGCCACTTTCCCAGGTGGGAGGAAGGATGAGTTCGTCATTTTCTTTAATGACAAGCCCCGCGCCACCATAGCTCAATGAGTCAGGCTGGATGACAGCGATGTTTCCTTGACCAGGGTAGTTGCGAATGGAGATGACTTTGACCTTACCTACGATACCCGTAGTATTGCGTCTACGAATGGCGAGAGTAGAGCCTTCGTCCAAGTAGGCGCCGTCATTCATCTTTGCGAGGACAATGGCGTTTTCAGGAGAGGAATCAACCAAGGTGACAACCGCATATGTTTTTGAGTTACGGATAGCGTTACGTCTCTTTTGTTGCTGGTTTTCTGTAAGATTCTCTCCTAAGTTAGAAAGCCCTTTGTTGATGTTGGAGTCTATAAGTTGCTTTTCACTAGATAGAAGGTCTGAGGCACTTGGCTCATTGAATGTATCGGAAGTAGCTGCACTTAGAGCTGAGCTTGTTATTTCTGCAGCCGCAAGGTCATCTGGAGAAGCGTCGGCGAGAGGATCAGTTTCCACGAGAGGGTAAGTAGTCTCTGCGTTTGCAAGTTGGCTTGCAGAAAGACGATCTTTAATTTTAGCAGCTTGGATTTGTGCAGCTTCGAGCTTTTTACTATCGGATGCAAATGCTGACTGTCCTTTGATGCTAGATGTGTAAGGAGATGAGTTACCTGCGATTCCACGCTCCTTGTTTGCCATTGCGTCCTCGTGCAGTTTGAGTCGCGCTTTTAGCGTGTCAATTTCACGCTGTTTTTCTTCGAGCTGCTGTTGCTGAACAAGTGGCTCATTTTTGGCAGATTTGTTATCATTTTGCCAAAATAGAATTAGAGCAGCCACCAGAAGGGAGGCTGTCGTAGAAAGGATGATGGTCATTGCATTCATAGATGGACGAGTAATAGTTGTTTTTCGTAGCTACGAAAGCAAAATAACTAGAAATAGGAGTGGGAATCAAATGAGATTGTGTAAAAAGTGTATTTAGCGTGTCCTGATTTTACGTTCTGAAATACAACTACAGACGGGAATATCATGACTGTCTTGTGGA
Organism: Akkermansiaceae bacterium; assembly: GCA_023301335.1. Taxonomy (GTDB): domain Bacteria; phylum Verrucomicrobiota; class Verrucomicrobiia; order Verrucomicrobiales; family Akkermansiaceae; genus Rubritalea. Next base: position 10,215 of record JALZVA010000157.1, on the reverse strand, counting down.
AGTGAATCCCAGAATAGGCTCTCAAAGTGCACTCCGTAAGCTAAGAGTTTGGGTGTTTTTTCCAAGTATTTATCATAATAACCTCCTCCTTTGCCAAGGCGATGAAATGTTTTGGAATAAGCCCAAGCTGGACAAAGGATGAGATCCATCTTGGAGGGGTGAATCAGTTGGTGAAGAGTAGGATCAGGCTCAGGGATGGAGAACCGACCTTCCACGAGTTCAGAAGGACGAGAAACGAGATAGAAATCCATCTCTCCGTTTTTGCCAGATAAAGGGTAACAAAAAGAAGCTTCAGGGAGAAGGTCGTGAAGGGAAGAGAGCTGAGGTTCGAGACTTGTGCCAGCAAAGGTGCCGACAATTAAATCTTTTTTTCTTTGAATTAGAGGGGCGAGGAGCTGGATGATATGGGAGCAAATGCTTACGGAAGCTTGCTGCCTTGTAGAGCTGTGAATGGCTTGTGTTTGCTTTTTGGCGAGCTCGCGCGCGGATTGTTTACTAAGAAGATTTGCCACTTGATATTAGATCGGTAAAGGATGATTATGAAGACATGAATTGGATTAGAATAATATTTTTAGCAATGTGCATAGTGCATGCTAGGGCAGATGAAGGCAAGGTAGAACTTCCCGTGGAGTTTCCTTTAGTGTATCCAAACCGTAATTTACTAGCGGAAGGCTTAGAAATGCAGGGTAAGGAGCGGGAAGAGTACGCTGGGCATTTGACTCAATTTGCCGTAAAAATGATAAAAACAAAGAAGGAAGACGAGAAAGCTGTCGCACAAGCTCGCAAAGCTCTCATTGTGGCGCTCAATCTTTCGCCAAGAAATAAGGAGGCGGTGGTTTCTAATATTCAGCTAAGTAAAGGAGTTATCCCCAAGGTTGCCGAGCCTGTGTATGAAAAAGAGACACTCTCTACCTTACTGTATGTGAGGGGGAAAAATTTAAGAAAGGCAGAGGGCGAGGTGAATTATTTTCTTGGACGTGTGTTTATTCAGATGGCCGCAGAATTTAATATTAGAAATGTGGATGCCGTGTATGATGCAGAAATTTTAACTCAGGATGAAGGTGAGCTAAACTGGGGTAAAATGCTGGCGCAGTGATCGAGTTCACCGATATAGACCGTGAAGATTTCGCGAACCTTCTGGGGGAGATAGCTGAGGCGTATATGCCTTTTGGGAAATTTGGGCCGCAGGATTACCCACCTCGTGGAGTGCCGATTACGGATTTACCTCCAGAGTATTTAATGTGGTTTAAAGAACGTGGCTTTCCGAAGGGAAGGCTAGGGGAGCTTATTGAAGCTGTTTATGACATCAAAGGAGTGGGAGCAGACGAGGTTTTTGCTCCCATTCGTCAGCAGCGAGGCGGACGCTATTCTCTACATAAAAAAAAGCCTAAAACAGATTTTTGAACATAGATTTTTTTAAATGGGATTGACCCTGGGGTGAAAAATAGAGAAAGATGCAGGTATGAAATATCCTACTAGTCCTAAAGAAAGTCTCCGTGGTATCCTTTACTTTCGTCGCCTCTGTAATAAGGTTCGTCTCCACTGCGACGGTGAGCTTGGCGAGGATTACCATCAAAATTTAGGTGCAGGAATGGACTTGTGGACCTGCCAATTTTTAGAAGTTGAATACCAAGCATTAGCGGATCAAGTGAAGCAAGGTCTTGGCGATGAGGAAGCTTTAGATTGGGCATTCAAACAAGGCAGAGAGCCTTCAGAGCTTCAGATTGAGTGGTGGAACAGCTACATCCGTAATTGCGGCTTTGGTGATACGCTTGCTGAGATACTTGCTCAAAGAGTTGAAGAAAGTGGTTTTCAGGATAAAGGGATACAGACCTTCTTTGAGTATATTGAAACTGATGAAGGTAGGTAAACTTTTACAGATTTGAACGATGATACATATTAAATCTCGTGTGAGAGTTCTCTCAGCTCTGATACTGCAGATGGCTTTCACATTTTTGACCGTTTCTACATCGCATGCAGAAGTGGAGGAAACGATTACTAATTTAAAAGGGAATTCGGTAGAAGTCATCGTGCTTGCTGTAAACGACAGTGAAGTGCGTGTCCGTAGACCGAGCGATGGACTCGAGTCTGTGATCAAGTTGATGCACCTGTCCAAAGAGTCGCAGGAAAAGCTTAAGAAATTACAAGCTGAAGTAGGCTCTAATGTAAGGAAAAAGCCCTCCGCAGAATTGCCGGTTACGGATGAAATGCTTGAAAAAATGCGGGAGCATTGGGTGAAAACAAAAGCCAATATTCCTGATGCTGGAAATCCGAAAATCCGCCTTGCCTGTAGTCATTTGATCAGCCTGATGAACGTGGAGAATGATCTGATAGCCCTTGCATCTCCGAAGAAACTTCCAAGCCCTGAAAAATGGCCAAGAGAAGTCGACAGTCGGCTAAAGCATAAAGTGGAAGAGATTAAACACGGGATTAGAGATGGGCATAAAATACGTGTGCTTAAGATGCTAGGCTATGATCCGAGTAAAATAATGGGGAGATCAACTCAAACTCATACAGCGAAGGAGTTGACTAAGCTTTTTAGATCCACTTCCGCACCTTTGAGAGAGAAAATAGAAGAACGCTATGAGGAGATAGTGAAAGGGAAAAAAAGAGACACATTTGCAGAATCGATAACTGAGTTGGAGGACTCTATAGGTGCTATTCATTTAGCTTTCTATGGATATAAACCTGGTGAATGGGTAGAGTATGAGCCGGAGTGGCCAGCTGAGCACCCAGCAGAAACGCTGCGTAAGGAGATGTATGCCTTCCGTAAATCTGTCCATGAAAGGCTTGTTCATAAAGTTAATCATGCTGGTGAGGCAGAAGTGAAAACTGCGGAGATATCAGGTCTCACGGTTTACAGCTCAAACATAGGAATTGTGCTGGATACTTCAGGTAGTATGCTAGAGTTCATCGAACCTCTTAAGAATGAGATAGGGAGTAGCTTCGAGAACCCCGTGTATAGAGAAATACCTGGCTGCAGTTTACGCATCTTCACACCTCCAGAGGATAATAAAGCCGTTTTCTGGGACACAATTGGAGTGCTCCCGTTTTTCGAAGAGATGCTACTAGTTTACCAAGTTGACACGCTCTACTGGTTTTCCGATCTTAATGATGAGCGGGAAGATGCTGCGCTTCTTCGCTTGGGGGAATTATTGCGTATGACCGGAGCAAAGCTCTACGTGCGCTCTGTGGGCAGAGGCCCGACAGGAAAATTAAAAGACCTCGTAGAAAAATAAGCATCGGGGTGAAACCATGGGTTTCTCAAATTACATGTGGAGGGGCTGTGCAAAAGAGGAGGGATAAGGTCTATTTTTTAAGAAAATGGACGAGAAAGTGAGATCTTTCCTAAATAGTGCCCGAAAATAGATTATTAGGACTAAGAATGCTTGACTTAGCAGGGCTGAAAGTGGATAAGCCCCGCTCTTCGAGAAATGTAGAAGCTTAACCGCCTTTCCTTAACCGTTGTAGAAAGCTAAACCTTTAGCCTTTCTGACGTATCTCTAAGAATGGGGTAAACTACCTCAAAAAACTAAGACAAGCATTATCCCATAAGGGAAAAATGCAATAACCAAAAAGACAAGATAACCATCCAACAAACAAAATCGATGGAAGTAAAAGCAACCTATAAATACGCACGCATCTCGCCTAAGAAGGCCAGAGACGTGGCTCGTGAGATCCAGGGACTCCCTGTATCAGCGGCAGTTGAGACACTCGCTTTCACACCTAAGAAAGCAGCACAGCTCATCAGTAAGACTCTAAACAGTGCCATTGCAAACGCAGAGCACAATCACGAGCTTATTGCTGATGACCTTATTGTAAAAGAAGCCGTGGTCGGCGAAGGCCCCACATTTAAGCGCTTTAAGCCACGTGCACGTGGTTCCGCAGGCAGTATTCTTAAGAGAACTAGCCACATTTTTATCACCCTTGCTCCTAACGTGGACGCATAATCAAGCACTTAATCAAATGGGAAGAAAAATCAATCCAATCGCATTTCGTCTCGCAGTTCGCAAGGACTGGCGTTCCAAGTGGTACGCGCAGGGAAAAGACTACTCTACGAAACTTCACGAAGACCTTAATGTCCGTAAGTATATTGACAAAAAGCTAGCGTTTTCAGCGCTTTCTAAAGTCATTATCGAACGTGCATGGAACAGTGTTCGTGTCACACTTCACACTTCACGTCCTGGTCTTATCATTGGCCGTAAAGGAGCTGAAATTGAGAAGATGACACAAGAGATTTCAAAGCTCTGTAATAATTCACCAGTGAAGATCGACATCATCGAAATTCGCAAGCCTGAGATTGATGCTCAGCTTGTGTCCGAGCAGATCGCGATCCAGCTTGAACGTCGTATTAACTTCCGTCGTGCTATGAAGCGCGCCGTTCAAACAGCAATGGAATTCGGTGCCGATGGTATCCGTGTTCGTGTCGCAGGCCGCCTCGGTGGTGCTGACATTGCACGTGCTGAATGGTATACAGAAGGTAAAGTACCACTTCAAACACTCCGTGCTCCTATTGACTACGGCTTCTCAGAAGCTAGCACAGTTTATGGAATCATCGGTGTAAAAGTTTGGGTGAATAAGAAGGACGAGGTAGCTAACGAAGGTGGCCAAGGCGGAGATCGTCGTGGTGGCCGAGGTCGCCGTCCAAATAATCGCAACAATAACAGAGGACCTAGGCCACAGGCACCAGCCCAAGCTTAATTCTCACGAACCATTAATTTAAAGAAAGGAAACAAAAGTTATGCCTTTAATGCCAAAACGCACCAAGTTCCGCAAGACCCAACGAGGGAATCGCGGAGGTAATGCACAAAAAGGAACCAATGTAAGCTTCGGCGACTTTGGACTTCAGTCACTAGGTCGTGGCTGGATGACCAACCGCCAGATCGAAGCATGTCGTATCTCTATCAACCGTTACCTCAAACGTAAGGGTAAAGTGTGGATCCGCATCTTCCCTCACAAGTCAGTAACAGGCCGTCCACCGGAAACTCGTATGGGTAAAGGTAAAGGTGCTGTTGAAAAATGGGTAGCCGTTGTAAAACCAGGAACCATGCTTTTTGAAATCGCAGGGGTACCTGAAGCAGACGCGAAGGAAGCTCTTCGCCTTGCATCCAACAAGCTAGGAATCAGAACGCGCTTTGTTCACCGTAACAAACTTAGCTCATAACCACTAATTATTAGAAAGAATCAACGTTATGGCAAAATTCAGCGATATCAAAAATTTCTCAGCTGCAGAAATAAACGGACGTCTTAAGGAACTTAAGGCAGAAGCTCTTCAGCTCAGACTTAAGCATTCAGCAGGACAACTTGAAAACACAGCACGAATCCGTCAGATTCGTCGTGAAGTAGCCCAGCTTAACACCGTGCTCTCCGCACAAACCAAGTAATAAACCAAATACTATCAATTAAACACTATGAGTGAAAAAACTGATAACAAGCCAGGTTTGCGCAAGAGCCGCGTAGGTAACGTAATTTCAACCAAGATGGATAAAACTATCGTGGTGGAATACGTAGCTCGTGTGCCACACCCACGCTTCAAGAAAATTGTTAAGAAAACAAAGAAATTCTACGCCCATGATGAGGACGGCAAAGCCGAAGTAGGTGATAAGGTTCGCATCGTCGAAACCAAGCCTATCTCCAAGTCTAAGTGCTGGAAGCTCGAGGAAGTCCTCACCCACTAAACCGAAACACAACCATTAAGTAGAGACTAACATTATGTTACAAATGGAATCAAAAGTACAGATCGCCGATAATACCGGTGCACGTACTGCTAAAATGATCGGTGTCATCGGCAAGCGCACAAAAAGTGCGAATGTGGGAGACATCATCACAGCTCACGTTCGTGAGTCTATCCCTACTGCTTCAGTGAAGAAGGGTTCTGTTGTTAAGGCAGTTGTAGTTCGTACTGCAGCTCCGATCCGCCGCCCAGACGGTTCAGTCCTTCGCTTCGATAACAATGCAATTGTTATCATCGATAAGGATAATAACCCAAAAGGCACTCGTATTTTCGGCCCAGTAGCTCGTGAGCTTCGTGAAAAACAATTCATGAAGATCGTTTCACTGGCACCGGAGGTGCTCTAATCCTTAACTACATAATTCATTACCATGGCTAAAACTCATGTAAAAGTAGGTGACAAGGTTCAAGTGACTGTTGGTGCTGAAGGCATCAAAGGAACAGTTGGAGAAGTTACTTCAGTGAATGCGAAGAAGGAAACCGTTACTGTCGAAGGCGTCAAAGACGTGAAGAAAGCAGTGCGCCCATCAGAAACACAAGAGGGAGGACTTCTTAACATTCCTCGCACCATCCACATTTCAAATGTGAAGAAGGTGAACTAGTTCTGATCTATTAGCATTAAGCAAATTTAAGCCTGTCTCAGAAATGAGGCAGGCTTTTTTGTGTTGTCGTACTAGGATCCTCTGATTAGGAATGAGAAGTGCATGAAAATGAACTATATCAGCCCCCTAAGGTAGAAAAGGTACTTAGCCGAGAAACTGTTCAAGCAGAGAACGGGTATAGAGACGGGATCTATTTATTTATAAAAAAAGGGTTTGTTAGCCCTCCGGTGTGTATTGTCTCTGGGGAGCCTGTGGATCCTACTGCCAAAAGGTATAAATTTAGAGTGTCTTATCTTCCTTCATTAGCACTCTTACTCCTGTTTTTGAGTTTGCCGGGCTTGCTTCTTATCGCGGTTCTCCAGAAGTCTATTGTGTTTGAAGTTTCTCTGGCAGAACAAGAGGCTAAGAAATTCGTGCGTAATAAACTGATTATCTTGGGCGCATTTCTAATGAGTATTATCGCTTTTATTCTTGGAGTAATGTTTGCTAATCCATATGGCCCAGGCTTAGGAGGTATTCTTCTTCTGTTCTCGGCTATTTGGGCTATCACGCAAAATAGACTGGTAAAGGTAGTGAGGTATAAGAAAAAGTACTTTCAGTTACGTAAAGCACACCCCAATTTTTTAGAAGAGATCCCCAAGTCAATAAACTCCTCATCTAGTTTAGACTCCTTGTTTGCTCAGAGTGACTCTACTTTAAAGCAAAAAACTAAGCCGGAATAGTTGACTCTAGCACCTTGCAGTCACTCTTCACGCTGAGCGGGCTTGCTCCGACAGGGAGAAGTAAAAAGTCGCCCGCTTGATAATGATTCCCCTCAGTGTCGAGGAGCTCACCTTCCACCACGATTAGGATAGCAAAGCGATTACGGTTATTAGGAAGGTAGTCAGCTCCCTCTTGGAGTGAGTAATGGTCGACTGAAAATTGCGGGCACAGAGTGAGGCTTTGCTGCTTTGGCATATCCATAGTTGGTTCCACATCTGAGAAGTCGATACAGGCGAGGGATTCTTCGACGTGGAGCTGCCTTGGTTGACCATCTAGCCCCTTGCGGTTCCAGTCGAACACACGGTAAGTGGTATCAGAGTTTTCCTGAATTTCGTAAATTAAGAAACCACTACCGATCGCATGAAGCCTACCTGAAGGGATGAAGATAGATTCCCCCGCATCAGGTTCGATCGCATGAATGACCTCTTCAACAGTCCCTTCCTGGATAGCTTCAGTAAAGCTCTGCTTCGTTACTCCATCTTTGACCCCCACATAGAGTTTCGCACCTTTATCGCAGTCGGCGATATACCACATTTCTGTTTTTGGGTCACCCTTAAGTGAGACTGCGGCTTTTTCTGGAGGGTGGACTTGTACAGAGAGATCACTTCTCGCATCAAGAATTTTAATCAAGAGGGGGAAGCGTTCGGAGGCTGGTAAATCTACCCCAAATAGGGTTTCACGCTGTTCTTTCCAGAGAGAGTGTAGGCTCTTTCCGGCGAACTCACCTTGCTTGACGATGGATTGCTCATGCTCCCTGTCACTGATCTCCCAGGACTCGCCATAAGGAGCGTCAGAAGGGAGGTCTCGATGGTAAACTTCTTCAAGCTTCCTGCCTCCCCAGACGCGTTCCATGTAAAGTGGATGAAAAGTGATTGGTATCATAGTTGTATTATAGACGTAGAGAGCTTGAGAATCAATTGAAAAGAGGGGGCAGGACTCTGGGTTTTGAAAAAAGAACCTGAGCTGAAACTCTTTTAAAACTCGCAGCATTAGCACTTGGCAAGCCTAGTTTAGGGCTCTAAAACCCTCTCAATGTTCGTAGATCTACTATGGGTTATCGGTGGCCTTGTCTTGCTTTATTTTGGAGCTGAGTGGCTAGTGAAAGGCGCGTCTGATATTGCTCTAAAGCTAGGAGTGAGTCCACTTGTCGTGGGTCTCACCGTCGTGGCGTTTGGTACCAGTGCACCAGAGCTATTGGTGTGCTTAGATGCAAACGCGAACGGAAGCTCAGGGATGGCTCTAGGAAACATCATTGGCTCTAACATTTGTAATATTGCACTGGTACTTGGTTTTGCCGCCCTCATCACACCCATTGTGATAAGTAAGCAGATTGTAACAAGAGAGTTACCGATTCTGATCGGGGCCACGCTAATATTTCTCGCCATGTTAGTTGGCTTGGGGAACCCAGAGGGACTACAACGCTGGGAAGGCGGTGTATTGCTTGCTGGAATTCTATTGTATGTGGGTTCAAGCTTTCTTAAGGCTAGAAAAGATGGGAAAGATAATTCTGATGATTTTTCCAGCGAAGATATAGAAGCGGCAAAGCAAGCGGGAATGGGAAAACTCTTCCTCAGTATTGGCTTCATTCTGATTGGAGGCGTGGCGCTCTATTTTGGCTCAGGCTGGTTGGTCGAGCATGGAGAGATTTTAGCTGTAGATCATTTACACGTAGACCCAGCAGTGGTCGCACTCATTCTAATAGCCTTCGGGACATCCGTTCCAGAGCTTGCCACTTCTATAGTAGCCGCAAGAAAAGGAGAAGGAGATATCATCTTAGGAAATGCAGTGGGCTCATGTATATTTAATCTCTTAGCAGTGATGGGAATAACCGCACTGGTGAAACCTGTGACTTATGAAGGGATACAGCCCTTAGATCTATGGGTCATGGTCGGGGTAACAGTCGCTATCCTTCCTTTTATGCTCACGAAGATGAAGCTGACGAGAATCGAAGGAGCGCTTATGCTCATGGCCTATTTAGGGTATTGCGGAGTCATTTTCGCCATGCAGAAGGGACTCATTTAGAGAAAAGTGATGAAGCTCCCAGTTGAGGAAATTCGAGAGGCTTTGGTGGCCCCATTTACCGCAGATGCATACCCACGTGTCCTTCTGAAGGCACCTACAGGGTCGGGGAAATCCACGATGGTTCCCCTGATGTTAGAGGAGGCGGGTGAGCAGGGCATGATTGTGGTCGTGCAGCCACGTAGGATAGCAGCGCGCATGCTCGCTAGTCGAGTGGCCTACCTCAGCGGAAGTGCTGTGGGCGGTAAAGTAGGCTATGTGGTGAGGTTCGATCATAAACAAACGGAGCAAACCAAAATCGTCTTCGTCACCGATGGGATTTTTCAGAACTGGTGTGAAAAAAATAAACAGTTAGATGGAATATCCTGTGTGATCTTTGATGAATTTCACGAACGCCGAGTAGCGGGGGATGTTACTTTGGCAAAGTGCCTAGACCTCCAAGAAAAAAACCGTAAGGATCTGAAGGTAGTAGTGATGTCCGCCACACTTGAGATGGAAAACCTGGCCGCATTCTTAGGAGACTGCCGTGAGCTAGAGGCAGGCGGGAGAAGCTATCCAGTCGAGATTGAGTATCAAGCTGCACCACAGGCCACCCGAGGCTTTCAGCAAAATAACCGTGAGGGGATCTGGGATCGTTGCGTGGCAGCCGCTAAGAAAGCAGTAGAGTCTCCAGAGGCAGGGCATCTCTTAATATTCTTACCCGGCGTGTATGAGATTAAAAAAACAGTAAGCTTGTTAGAGTCAATGGGCGCGTTTAAAGATTATACGATCTGCCCTCTCTACAGTGCGCTACCACCAAAACTTCAGGACCAAGCCGTGTCACCTAGTGAGACTCCGAAGATCATTGTCTCTACCAATGTTGCGGAGACCTCACTGACGATCGATGGGGTAAGGACAGTGATTGATGCAGGTTTGGCTCGGGTGTCAGAGTTTGACTCTAACCGAGGGATTGAAACCCTACTGGTAAAAAACATTTCCCAAGCTGCGGCGGATCAGCGTGCTGGAAGAGCTGGGAGGACGGCTCCTGGAAAATGTCTACGACTTTGGAGTCAGAATAGCCATCGTCATAGAGCCGCATTTGAGCTCCCAGAGATCAGACGT
>JALZVA010000156.1 GCA_023301335.1 Akkermansiaceae bacterium | reverse complement strand
GTGCGTTCTGATACTTGGCAGATTCCGCATGTGGATATCATGGAGTTAGAGTTAAAACTGGCTGCCCCTGATGCAGATTACGAACCGTATCTACCAGAAAAACCTTCAGGCTTGGCAGCGCTTCTTCCTTATAAAACACAACTCGACACTTTCGAAGTGGCACAGGCTTTCACGGAACTAGATTTAAAAGGTAAGGTGTATGCATTTTCTGAAATACAGGTGAAGGGGCAAATTTTGGGAGAAGGGGCATACCAGCTAGAGCTTTTGGATGGACGGATAAATTTACCGATCACTCATTTTGAGAATGTAGAGCATGTTTACTCTACATTGGAGCTAGATACCGAAGCTCTGCATATAAGAGATGCGCGAGTTAAGATCTTCAATGACCGACCTTCGAAAGTAGATGCGAAGTATGATTTTAAAGAAGAGCTATTCTCCGCTGCATTTTCCACAACAGGAGTTGATATCGTGCCATTGCTTCCCTCCGGATGGACTATTCGTGCATCTGGCTTAGCAGATGTTGACGCTACATTTAGTTTAGGAGGAGAGAATGGGGAAACGATTTACGAAGGAAGCATAGACCTGAAAAACGGGCGCGTAGCGGGCGTCCCAGTATTAGATAAGCTTGCCGAATACACGCAAAACCTCAGTTACAGGTACCTTCAATTATCAACATGTAAGTGTGAGGTGAGCAGTGTGAATGGTGACCTAAAATTAAGTCGTATCGACATTGAGGATAAAGGGAAGCTGGCCATTAAAGGTGAGATAGAGGTGACCGCAGATCAAGACATAGACGGCTTACTATCGGTGGGTATCCCTGAGGGCTTACTTGCTTTTATACCTGGTGCAGAAACCAAAGTATTCCTTCCGGGTGAGAGTGGGTTACTTTGGGCAAAGGTGAAGCTTTCAGGAAGTCTAGACAACATTCAAGAAAATTTAACTGCTCAATTACGCAATGCAGCAGCGGAGAGAATGCTAGAGATGTTACCAGAGCTTGGAGAAGAAGGGTTCAAACTTCTGACTGGAGAATCTAATGGAGAGGGATTGCCTGGGCAGCTAGGTGAGGCAGCAAAAATGTTAGTCGAAGGAAGAGGTGAGGTAAAAGACGTTGCAAGGCATGCACTCGATGCAGGAACAGATATCATAGGGAGTGCACTCGGACTGGGGTCGTCAAATTTAAAGAAAGGTGACTGGATAAAGGTGCAGGGTATGGAGATTGCTCTGAGTGAAAAGTGGGAACGAAATAAAAAATACGAAGGTCAATCAACCAAGCCTTTTGCCTCACTTCATCAAGATGAAAAATTACTTGCCCAACTTTTTGTGGTGAAAAAAAGTGGAACTGCTAGAGCTGCGATAGAGTCAAGTAAGAGCATAGCTTCTATGCAAGCTTCAGAGTTAAAGTCTTTTTTTACAGAGCAAGAGTTCATTGCGTTTCTATTCGATGACCCAGCTCCGATTAACACTAGCACAGAGATGCAGAGTAGACTCTATGCCGCAGTGCAAGTTTCCGAGGGAGAGGTTCTGTTGTTTAAACTAACAAGCGCACAGAAAGACACTAAATTCACACGTGTCATCTTACAGGACCTTGTCGAATCGATTCGCCTTCCTCAGAATAAGCCAAAGGACTTGATCGACGAGGTCATCCCTAAGGTGGACCCCGCAGGTCTTCTTCAAGATTTACTTAGATAAGCAAAAAGGGGAATGGAACCCTAACATGTCTGTAGAATTAAAATCTACTCGAAGGCAATGCTACTGAGATCAGAAATTCCTTGTTTTGCATGCGCTCCATCTGGCTGGATAGATTGCGCTTTGAGGTAACAGGAGAGGGCTGAGCCGTAGTGTTCCTTTTTAGTGAGTTGCTGAGCCTCTGTGAGCAGGTCAACATAACTAGCAGCAGCTGTCTGGCACTCTTGTAATTTGAGACCAATGGTTTCGTTGTTGGGGAAGTCCTTGTTGAGTTGGTAGCACTTTTCCCATGCTTGAACGGATTGCTGCGCTTCGAGAAGCTGGTCGCATAAAGTGAGGGTGCGTGCAGCTGGTTCATATTTATCCATGACTTTATTGAGCGTATCAAGTCGTGAGGGGTCTTTTTTGAGCTTAAAGTTAGAGTTGAAGTTCGCCCAGTTCTCTGAGGAAATGACTTCGAGATAGCGCTGCTCTATCAGGAGCTTGTCAAACAAGGCTGTGCATTGATTTTGGCTTGAGATTGTGTCGTGAGTGTTGGAGAGTTTTGCTTTGATAAGATCTTCCATTTCTTTGATTTTAGGATTCAGTGGCCATAGAGATCTGGCGTGTTCCACTTCTTTAAAAAGAGCGCCTTGGTCTTCCTGAGTGAAGTAGGTGAAGGCGTGAACCATATGCTGGTCAGAGGCGTTTACGAATCCGTCGATATAGGCATCTGACTTAGTGTGTCGATAGTCTACAGCCATGTCCTTGAGTTTATTGTTAAGTGATCTAGCAAGGTCAAAGTCTCGGGCATCAATAGCATCTGATAGTTTGTTAGACTGTTGATTAAATTGATAGAGCTGTTGCTTGAACTCAAAAGGAAGAGTTTGGATATACGAGAGGTGTTCACCGATGGCGAACGCTTCTAGTAAGCGATCTGAGGCCGAGTGGAGTTCTTGACGTTTGATGTGGTTTTTTGACTGGACGGTGAGATTATGGACTTTTTCGATAAAGGTCTTAGCATAGGTTTCTAGTCCTACAATGGTGGGTGGTACCCCCGTAGTATTTTGGAAAAAATCAGCTGTTTTTGAATTTTTTCTCAACTCAATCTTTCCTGAGGAGTTCTCAAAAATATGGAGGTAAAAATCACAGCCAATGATGACATGCTCAAATCTTCTCTGGGTAAAGAGTTGAATAAGGATAGCTTGGAATTCTAGCCTGGAGCGAGCTCTGGTATCCGCACCAAAGTTTCTATTGTTCTTTAATAAGAGGTCAATCTCAGCCTTGCGTCTTAGGAGTTCTTTATGCTTTGACTTCGGAGAAGTGTTTTTCTTAGGAGGATCTCCTTTCGAAGTCTTCCTCGTAGTGAGGTCTGTGCGAGAAGTGATGAAATCAATTTTCTTGATGATAGCAATTCTTTCAGCTTTGAGCGTTAGATCTTTTTGCTTTTTCTCCTCAACCGTATCCATAGCATTGAGCGCTGAGGAGACGGCGCTACTAAGGGACTCACTAACATTGTGGTCAGCACGGTAGCGGGAAGATTTTTTAAGAAGCTTAAATGCTTTGGAGGTTCTGTCAGCACCTAGAGCATCTGGAGTCAAGAGTGCTGAGATGGTGTTTAAGTTTTTGTAATAAAGCTGCGCTTCATCTTGTTGGTATTGCTGAGAATTGAGGTATGATTCAAAATGGACATGTATATTATTGTTTTGAAGGATAAATGTTTGTCCTCCAAAACTGACACTTTCTTGAGCAGGGTCAAAAAGAGATGGTGTTTCTCCTGGGCTTTGACCTTGGTTAGGCGTGAGGAGCTGAGCCAATCCTAAGGGACTGAGTAGGATTAGAGAAAAGAGTGTGGGAAACAAGTTCATGATGATAGCAAATCAGGAAGAGTGGCTCTAGTAAGGAATACATAGAACCAACCAACCTTCCTTCATTCAGAGGCTACATAGGGTATGAATAAGACTATTCAATGTCAGCTAACAGTCTTTCGATCCCATCTTCAGCTAGTTTACTTTTAGCAAATAGAGTTTGGGCCTTAAGGTAGCAAGAAAGGGCAGATCCATAGTTTTTACCTTCTTCGAGTTCGTGAGCTTCGACGAACAAGTCTTGGAACTTAGAGGCTCGACTACTGAATCCATTGAGAGCTTCCCGTAGTTTCGTTTTATCTTGGTAATCTTTGTTTAGCTCTAGCTTGATAGTCTCCCATGCCTCATAATGCTGAGATCTATCAGCAATACCCTCTGCGGTTTGAATGACAGTAGTGATGGCTAAGATTTCATCATAGACCTCTTTCGCCTGAGTATGAAGGTTACTATAAGAATCGCGTTCTACCGTAGGCAATCTTTCGTTTAACTTTGCTGCATTGAAATACTCTTGGTAGGCACCAGCTTCTGTGATAGTGAGGTTGCGGAAGTCTTTGGTGCGATAAAGCCCCTCGAATTCAAGACGCTTATTTTTCAAGGTATTAAGTTTATCACCTTCTTCAGCTATTTTACCTAAGATATCTAGTTTTGCTTGGACAATGAGAGGGTTGGTTGGCCAGTATTCAGTTGCTTCCTTTATAGCGGCATCTGCCGTTACCCTGTCCTGGTTCGCCATAGAGATCTTATATTCGGCCACTTTAAGGTCTGAGGCATTTTTATATCCAGCAATAGCAGTGACAGCCTTGATATGGCGGAAGTCATTTGCCTGCTCTCGGAGCTTGCTTGTATAGACCTCAGCTTCCTGCCAGTTTTTCACTTCGACAGAGTCTTTTAGGTTTTTGGAGTCCATGATATACTGGTGCATCACATTACGCATGTCTGGATCAAAAGTGTGAATAGGTGTGAGGTGCTCACCAATCACATAGGCCTCAATCATACGCCTAGTCGCTGCATCGATTTGCTTACGCTTGATGTGATTTCGTACTGCATCAGCGGTAGATTTCGACTTGCCAATCATTTCGTTAGAAAGAGTATCTAGGCCCGCTACAGTTGGATCTACTCCAAGGGTATCACTAAAGAATTTATTTAATTCAGAACCAGATTTAATTTTTAACTGATTCTCTCCCTTATTAAAGAGATGATTATAGAATCTACAACCGATCACGCAGTGCTCGAATCTTCTCTGCATAAAGAGCTGCATGAGGACGGCCTGGAATTGCCATTTGCCCAGTCTTTCTGTCACCGTTCCACTGAGATCTGCCTCTTTCATTTGTGCAAGAAGTTCAACTCTAGCACGCTCTTGCTCAGAGGCTACCGCGCCACCTCGCTGAGCAGCAGATTGCTGAGCCTGACCTTCGGGCGATGTCGATGTAGCGCCTTCAAGATTTGATCCGCTTTCTCGAAAATCCATACTCTTGATGAGTTGAGCATATTTTTGCTTAAGCTCTCCGATCTTGTACGTAGAATTTTCAGAACCGAGCACTGATTGCCTAGCGATAGCGAGCGAGTTTTGTAGCGATTCGCAAATCCCTGAATCTTGTGGGTATTTTTTTGCTACAGTGAGAAGGTGATAGGCTTTACTCATTTGCTGCTTTGAAGAGCCTTTGGTACCACGATCTAAGGTGTCGAGGATTTCACGGAGCACTTGTCTATACTTTGCAGCTTCTTCGATTTTAGCTGGGGTCTGAACGAGGTAGCTGGAAAATTGACCAGCTAAGCGAGTATCTGCTAAGCTGTAGGTCCTTCCCATAAATTCTACAGTTTCATTCTGTGAATCAAACAAGGGGATATCGTTACCATATTGTGACTCATTACCTTGCTTTGAAGAGCTGGAACTATGCGTGTCTCTAGTCTGGGTTGGGGCTGGAGCAGGTTTCGCGGGTGATGGCTTTTGAGCAAACAAGGAAGAGCTGAGAGGTAAGCTAAGAGCGCCGGCAATAAGGATGGATCTAGTCATAAGAGATAATCGTTAAGGTTGAATAAAGTGCACGAAAGCACCTTAATACATTTATATGAAATTAGCCTACTCGATAAAAAAGGAGGAATCAACAGAGAATGTTTGGAAAAAGAACAGTATGGAGTTACTATGTTCCCTATTCTGGTGTGATTGTGAACTGAGCGGCTTTGCTTTTGACTAGATATTTTTTGGTGAGCGCATTGATTTCTTCTAGAGTGATACTGGCGTAGTCTTTATCACGTTCTCTAGCCCAGCTTAGTCTTTCGGGGTGGCTCTGTGACTCTCTTAGCACGGAACCGAACCAATAAGAGTTCTCGGTGAGACTTTTTTCTAAATTGGCTAGAGAAGGTTCAAGGGCGCGGGTGAGTTCATCTTGAGTAGCTCCTTTAGTTGCTAAATCGTCTGCTAGCTGTTCTATGATTTCTGCTATTTTTTCGATGTCCTCAGGAGCTCCTGGAGACATAGCCATGAGGTAGCTGTTATTCTCGAATGTGTAGGATGGTCTAGAAGAGGCGTTAGGGGAGTATGCCTTACCGAGGTCTTCACGTAGCTTCACACGCATTCTTTCTGTTAGAATAGAGGCGAGGATGTTCAGCCTTCTGGATTCACTGATAGATTTACCTGTTTTATTGGTTCTCCATACGTTCACTGCGATGGCATTAGGAACTTTACTCTCATAGGTGAATTGCTTTTTGAGGGGGAAGTCCACGAGAGGTAATACTTCTGTGGCAGAGTAATCGATTGGCGTATCCGCACGTGAAGAGAGGGTGCCGACAGTGCTCAGGAGGAGAGACTCTAACTGCTCTTTTTCAAAATCTCCAACGATGGTAATCTCTAGGTAAGAGTCTTTCATTTGTGGCTCTATCCACTGTTTTACATCTTCTGTTGTAAGTGTGGCGAGAGCCTCTTGTGAAGGGAGTCCAAAGCGTGGATCATGGCCTGAGAGGAGTTTACCCATTTCGTTCAATCCACCCTGATTAGAGTGCTTCATATTTTTGAATATCTGAGGCAATTGAGACTTGAGTATCTGCTCGCCTTGAGGGTTGAATCCTGCATCTTTTAGTGAGGCAGTGAGGAGCTGAAGGTGAAGCTCTAGATCTTCTTTAGTCGTTCCTCCTGAAAGTGAAAACCTGTTAGAATCGATACCAAAGGAAAGTCCAGCGGATTTACCAGCGAGGATGCTCTGCAAGTCCTGCATGTCATGCTTACCTAAGCCTCCCATATTCATTACGGTTTCTGCCATTTGGTCAATCCCTGGCTTGTCTAAGGGCTGGGAGAGTTTACCCCCGCCGAAGTAAGCGGAAACCAGAATCCTGTTCGCTTGGAAATCGGTTTTCTTGTAGTTCACCCGAATTTGGTTAGAAAGCACCAGTTGGGTGAAGTCGAGATCATCAACATAGGCTGAGGACTTGATCGTTCCCTTTGTTCCTAGGTCGCTATAAGCAAAATGGATAGCAGACTCTAGCTCGGGAGCTTCGGTTGACTTAGCCGCTTCACTCCGGAAAAGAGCAAGAAGTACGGATTCATCTTCAGCTGAAGCATTAGGACCAGTTAGACTGAGGTGTAGATCTTTAGTGTTCCAGAATTCTTTAAATGCTTTATGAGAGACTTCTAAGCTAAGTTTGTCTAGAGCTTGGCTGATGATCTCTAGATCTTTTTCAGGAGTTGAGAAGACGGTATTGTTATGATAGTTTGCCACTAAGGATGTAGCAAGACTAGGGGATTGTCTAGTAGAGGCTGATTTCACTCGGTTTTCATAAGAGTTCAAGATGTTAGCCTTGGCTTCATTCAGTTCTTTTTCTGTAAAGCCATGTTCTAACGCTCTTTTATACTCGCGCACCAAAATAGGGAGAGCTTCTTTCCATTGACCATCTTTTGCAGTGACTGAGATACCCCCTAGCTCAATCTCTTTAAAAAGCACATTCCTACTGGCAGACCCTGATAGAATAGGTAGATTGGGGTCTTCTAAAATTAAATTAGAAAAACGCTTAGAAAGAATCCTATTAGCAATGGATAGCGGGATCTTAGAAGATCTGTTAGAAACGGTGTCCGCTTTGATTTGGTAAGGGCTTGAAATGGTTAGAGAAATGTCAGTCGTAGTTAGTTCTTTGTCAGAAAAAACTGAGGACTGAAAGCCCTTGGGACCTGTAAGGTCTCCAACACTGGGTGGTGGGCCAGGGTTGGCAGGTTCTGTTAAACCTTCAAATGCATCTTGAATGGCTTGCTTTGCTTTATTCGGGTCGAAGTCACCGACATAAACGAAGCACATATTCTTAGGGCGATAAAAACGCTCATAGAAATCTGTGAATCGATCGCGTTTTGCGTTTTTGATTACCTCCTCAATCCCGATAGGCATGCGGTCTTTGAGAATAGAGTTTGGAAAGAGTTTTTCGAATTGCTGCAACAGGATTCTCATCCCAACCGAATCTCTAGAATTTTTTTCAGCTAAAATGACTCCTCGCTCTTCATCAATCTCATGTTTTTCCAGTAACGCTCCTCCGGCAAAGTCTTGCATCACATCGAAGGCGAGTGTGAGCGTGTCTTGATCAACATTGGGGAGGTCGAGCATGTACACCGTCTCGTCAAGTGAGGTGTATGCATTGGCATGTGCTCCGAATGCTATCCCTAAGCGCTGCATTTTAGGAATCAGCTTCTTAGAGTCTGGAAAATTCTTCGTTCCATTGAAGACCATGTGCTCTAAAAAGTGGGCTACACCACGCTGATCGTCTGATTCATTAAGCGAGCCAGCTCCGACATGGAGTCGCATGCTGACTCGTTCTTCAGGTTTGTCATTCTGCATGAGAATGTAGCGCATCCCGTTATCGAGTCGACCATGGATCACACGCTGGTCCTCTGGGATCGTATTAGAATCAGCAGTAGGGGGTTTTACTTTAGAGACTTTACTTGAAGGAGC
>JALZVA010000155.1 GCA_023301335.1 Akkermansiaceae bacterium | reverse complement strand
CCATAGTAAATAGCGAAAGCCACTCCTACAGCGGCAATTAGTTCAACTGAAGGGCTTATCAATGCTGAGTATTTCACCACTTTCATTCGCGCACGCAAAAACAGAGAGGTTTCATGCTTAAGTACAGCGACGGCACTATCTTGAAGGTTATAAGAGCGTATTTCTCTCTGAGAGGCTAAATTCTCTGCAACCACTGCGGTCATGTCTCCTTGTTTTTTTTGTAGCTGCCTCGCACGTCTAACAAGCTTTCTACCAAGAAATCGAAGGGGCACTACACAGAGAGGGATAGATAAAATTCCAATGATCATGAAAAATGAAGCTTCATCTTTTATCGCGGCATAGAGTAAATAGGCACCTACCCAAATGAGGGTAAAGGGCTGCACAATAAGATCCGCGGCCACCTTCACTAAGACCCTCTGCATCTGGTTGGCATCATTTAAAATCCTACTTAGTAGGTCTCCTTCTGAGTGCTTCTGATGAAAACTTAGGGAAAGTTCCTGTAGTCTCGCATACGTTCTGATACGCACTACTTCTAACACCTTCAGTCCACAAAAATTAATCCAATAGGTATTAAAAAAACTCGCTACCGCACGCACGAGGAACACGCATGGTAACATCATACAGGCGAAAAACACGAGGCTCTCACCCTCAGGAATCTTCACATTTACCCAATTTAATATGCTCTGAATTTCATCGCGTGCTACGGCCGCTTCAGCCTCTTCCCCAAAGACAATGGGAAACACTTTCTCCAGCATAAAAGGAAGACCGAAGCCGCTGGCTCCAGCCGCGATGACACCTGCAACAATAGCAGCAAAAAACTTTACTCTTACCGGCTTTAAAAAAGACGCGTATGGTTTAAATCGTTTCAACTGGCTTTCATGTGGATTTATCCAAAAAAGGAGGCTTATCTCCGCCTCCTTTTTTTACTTTAGCTGGCTCTCAATAGGCTACTCACCTTGCCACTGGCCATAGACACGGAATTTTTGGTACCGTGCTTCGAGCATTTCCTCTATGGAAAGTGCCTGGAGTTGCTTGATCTGCTGTGACACCGCAGTGCTGAAATTTTCGGCAGCTTCTTTGTGATTATAATGCGCTCCTCCTTTTGGCTCTTTGATGACTTCATCAATCAGCCCAAGTTCACCTAAATCTGGTGCGGCGATTTTCATTGCTTCAGCTGCCTCTGGCGCATGCTTTCTATGTTTCCATAAAATCGCGGCACAACCTTCAGGGCTAATCACCGAGTAATAGGCGTTTTCCATCATTAAGACTTTATCCGCGACTCCGATCCCGAGTGCTCCACCTGATCCACCTTCACCGAGAACAACGGCAATAATAGGAGTCTTCAGGAGCATCATTTCACGCAGATTATACCCGATCGCCTCTGCAATATTCCTTTCCTCTGCACCAATCCCAGGAAAGGCTCCAGGGGTGTCGATCATGGAAATAATCGGAAGTTTAAATTTTTCCGCGAGTTTCATCAGGCGTAGTGCCTTCCGATAACCCTCTGGATGTGCGCTACCGAAGTTACGAAGGAGATTTTCCTTCGTGTCACGTCCCTTTTGATGCCCAATAACAAGCACTTTTTGGCCGTTAAGTGTGGCAAAGCCTCCTGGCATAGAAAGGTCATCTCCAATGTGACGATCTCCGTGTAGCTCTGCAAAATTATCAAACCCGTGAGTGAGGTAATCTAGCATAAAGGGACGGTTCGTATGCCGTGCAATTTGAACACGCTGCCAAGGAGTGAGATTATTATAAATTTCCTCTTTGGTGTCTTTCAGCTTTTGCTCCATCGCACCTATCTCAGATGCCATGTCGATTTTCTGTGTGGTAGAATTAGATTTTAGCTCCGCTATCTTCTCTTCTAACTCAACAATGGGTTGTTCAAACTCAAGTGGTTTCATAAAAATTGGCTCTCAAATACTGTAGTAATTCTGAATTTTTTCTGCCTTGAATGCAATGTTAATAACGTATTTCCACTAAATTTCCTTTGCGAAGGAGAATGGCTAATTCCTCAATCTGGTGGCGTTCTAAAATAATCCCGCTAAATGCGTCATCGATTTCAAAATCCTCACCTACGATTTCTAGTTGTGGGCTATCGATCTGGATCACCTTATGGGCATGCCTAAAGCGCTCACTGGTAGCGTTTACCACACGCGCATTCTCCAGTAATGCTTCAACCGAGTTCACTAGGGTTTTTTTTACTCCTGAGCCTGAGGTCGAAATAAGTTTTTTAAATGGGTAGTCTTTGAGAAAATCTTTCCCATATTCTATGGTTAAGCGGCTATTTGGAATATCAATCACTAAATTACAATGCAGAGGCATGACTACAAGATTTGCCCCTTTATGCAAGTTACCAAAGGAGAATAAGCCATTGACCACCATAAGATTAGGCAGAGATGTCTCCTGCTCTTTTGCAATTTTAAAATAGGAATCTCCTGACTGCACCGTGTAGGTCTTTTTCCCTCCGGCCTTAGGATCAGATAAAAATCTATCCATGTTCATGCCTCCAAGAATTCTCCTAGCCTCGAAGACTGAGGGCGCATAGGGGTAATTTATATTTAATTCTTTTAGCTTTTGCTCAGCTTCAAAGAAAAAACCACCAGCGAGTAGTTCGCAGGCTTTTTCAAATGCCTTTTCTCCTGGTGCATACTCGGCTTGCGTCGATGCTTTTTTAAGCTTCTCCGCTAAGGCATTGATCGACTCACCTTCTACAACAAGAGGCTTTTTCTCCGAGTCAAGTATGATGGCTCCTTCTGTATCCACCAGTTCTTCATCGGATGTAGTCTCATGCCCGCGAAATCTTTCAGCTACAGCATGGCTAACAAAAATCACTCCCAATAAAACCGCTATTCCAGCTGCAATTTTTGTGATGGGAAGAATGTATCTCATTAGATATGGATCAAATTAGACCTTTTCGCTTAAAATCAAAAGCATTTATTTCTGAAGATTTTTTTATCATATCAATCGAGAATTTTAATAGTCCTACCTCCCATGTGTCATCTACTGCCTCGATCACTGCTAGCATTGGATCTCCTTCTTTACGTGCTATTTCAAGCACTCGATCCTTCACATTTTCAAATGCTTCGTGGACGATTTCTGCGGAAGCATCTGTGCGCTTAAACTGGAAGCCGTATTTAAAAATGGCTGGCTCTAACCCCTTCGAGCGTAGCATCTCTAGAAAGTCTCTCGCCTTGTCATCAAACCCTTCTAGCTCTACATCATTATACCCACTAGGCTTGATAATCTGAGGCTTCTGCGCCTGCACTTCTCCAGTCCGCACCCTTGTCTGAGAGACATTATCCATGAGCGGGCTAATCATAATAAACTTAAACCTCGATAGCCCAAAGGTATCGATCCGGCGGTCCGGCTCATGAAGAATGTGCGAATGCTCAATCGCATATTCAAAATCATCTGGTTCAATGTCCATGCATTTATCCTCTCTATAACTCAAAAAAGGCAGGCTGAAAATCAGCCTGCCTTCATGAAATATTAATTCTTAAGAAGGTTTGTTAGGACTTAGCCCCTTCGATATAAGTGATAACGTCTTTCACTGACTGAAGTTTTTCAGCATCTTCATCAGGAACTTCTACTTCAAATTCCTCTTCAAACGCCATCACTAGCTCTACTGTATCAAGTGAGTCAGCTCCAAGATCATCAATGAACTTAGCATCTGTAGTTACCTGATCAGCGGAAACGCTGAGTTGCTCAACGATAATGTCTTTCACTTTTTGTTCGATATCTGCCATAAAATAAATGTGGTTGCTGTCTTTCGACACCATGGAATTACCTATTTATAATGTTGAATGCAACCAAGAAATAGAAGTTTTCTTCATTCCTGAAAAAAACACACTTACTCAGAGTTTCCCTCTTTATTCGAGGATTCTTCTTCAGAGGCTTCAGATTCGTCTTCATCTTCCTCAAAATCAATGAGTTCTACTCCTTTAACGCTAGCTTCAATACGCTGATATAGCACTTCTGCATTGTGCGGGTCGTCATCGTCAAATTGGCCATAGACCATTCCATCTACTTTTGCTTTTTTCTCTTCTCCGTTGGCATCCTTATAAAAAACCCAGGCAATCCCCTTCCCCTTCCACTTTCGCTTATCAATCTTAAAGATAGACTCAAAGGGTATAACCTTACCTCCTGGAGCGGTGTAACCTTCCGCATTTACTTTCATGCTGCGTCCCGACGTGCGGATGAGGAAAAATAATGCTGTGCCTCCCATTATCCCAAAACCTATCGCCCAGTTAAATTGAGATTTAATCTCCGAAGCAGGCTTAAAGTATTCTGGGCTACTTTCGCTAAGACCGTTTTCCGCTGCATACGCCTTCCAAATAGTTTCGATATGATTAATATCGGCAGCCATTTCAGTATAAGAATCTCTAAATACTTGAGGTAGCTTCTGAGGGAATGCATAGCCCTCTGGTAAGGTACCCTCTACATCTGTAATTTTTTTCTTTTCCACTCGAGCGTCACGTTTTTCAAACAATTCTACTTCATAACCCTCAGTGAATGCTCGCCACTTTTCTTCCGAAGACGCTGGACTGGTAGGCTCTGTAACCTGATTTCCACGGTCCACTTCTGCCGCCTTAAAAAACTCTTTCACCCTAGATTTGGCTGAGTAATGGTAAAAGTCAGCATTTTTTTTCTTATACCCGATCAGCCCATCATAATAGAAATACCCTGCAAACCCAAGGAACATCACCGCCGTCAATACAGCGCGCCAGATAAACCACCCACTCGGTTTACAAGTAATCTCTGTCAAATTTTCACTCACACTTATTTCTCTACTTTATTCTATTGTATTCGTAAACTGCGTTATGCGTATTAATCTTATTAATACCCACATCATCTTCTATGATGAAATAATTATCCCACTAGCTCTCTCACCTTAGCAACGAACTTAACTACTTCTTCAGCATTAAGCTGCTTTTGCTTAATCATCCCGAAAATGAGTAATCCGTGAGAAGTGGAAGTAACTACTATTTGAAGAAATTCTTTAGCAGAGACTTTCAGGTGCATATAGCCATGACCAATCGCTCCCTGCTTAATATCAAGTAGGCAGATTGGCTCCGTCACCGAGACTGTGAGACGTGTCCACGCTGGGCTTCTTAACGTATCGACAAAGATGTCTCCGTCACGGTCTGATATAGATAGTTCCTTACAGTCCCATTCTGCTTTAACGACCTCCTTAATCTTCTCTAGAGAGCTCGTCACGGCTCCTCTATTCGACAACGCACCAGCGGCTTCCCCTAAGTGCTGCTGAAGTTCCGCAGAAATCTCTATATTTTTTCTCTTTCCCTGTCCGGTATTTAAGCCTGCTATTTTTGAGCTCTGTGTTTTTACAATTCCACTTTCTGCTGCTTTCTGTGCTGCGGCTTGTAGTGATTTGATCGCATTACTCTGCGGGCTCTGCCCTATTGTCGCATTTATCTGAGCTTCTCCCCCTTCTAAATTTTCGCTTATTCCAGCGCCTTCTGCACGAGAATTTTGACGTTCTACAAAAATATCTTCTGGGCTGATAATGACAAACTCACCATCTCCATCTTTGGACTCTTCTGCTGGTTCTAAAAGCTGCATAGCCATACTACGCACCTTGCTTTCATCTACCCATGATTCAATAATGTCCATTTTTCTATCTATTAAAAAGTTCTACGCTAATTTGGCCTCGACCTCAGATCTTAGTTGCTCAAACACCAGGAAGGTTGAAGCACCCTCTTCTAACACTCCAACTGGGAGTCCGCGTGCACTCGCACGAATAAAGAGATCTTTTCTCGGGATTTCTGTCTCAAAACAAAGCTGACTGGGAAGAAGATTCCTAATCCCCAGGCAGGCATCTACACTTTCCTGAAGGTAGGGATGCTTCATCGTCAATAAGGCTCCTAATACCTTTAAGCGCGGATTCACTTCCCTAAGGCGTAATAAGGCTTCCAGCATTTTCGGAACGGAGCGCAGCCCCAATGGTTCCGCCTGTTGAGGTGCAATGACTGCATCCACGCACTTAATCACGTCTGCTGAAACTCCAAAAAGACCAGCTGCGGTATCGAAAATAACGATATCAAAGTCAAGTTCCTCAAGCTCACTGAAAAAAGCTTTAATCCGTGCTACTGATTCTGGCGTAGAAGCAGACTCTACACCTATAACGCTTTCCTGCCCAGCAGTGAGGATACTCATCGTGGGCATCTTCGTGGGCACTACGAGCTTAGCTACGGGCAGATCAGAGTTGGTAAGAAAATCATAAAATCCTAACAAATCTCCTGATTTTTTCGTAAGTGAAAAGCCCACTGAACCTTGCGGATCTACATCGACTAAGAGCACTTTTTTACCACTTCTTGCAAAGGAATACGCTAAATTAATAGAGACCGTCGTCTTACCAACTCCTCCTTTTTGACTCGAAATCGCTATTGTTTTCACCATGATTACTGGGACTGATGTAGCAGATTTCCTTGGGGCAGCAAAATCTTTTCTCAAGAAAGGTTTTTAAAAAAGGCTAGCGATTCCCTTCCGCTCTCCTGAAGTGCTTTGAGGCGAGAAAGAGGGACCTTATTTTGAGGGAAGGTTTGATACTTTAGCCTGGTTTCAAAAAAGTGGCTTGCCCCTGTAGTTAGGGCAAAAAGCTCGACAATCTCCTGTTCTCTGGCGCGCTCTTCCAAGTATTTAACTAATTGTTCGCCGTAGCCCCAGCCTTGGTGACCTTGTTTAATATAGAGGCAAGCGATTTCCCCGCTCTTCCCCTCATGATGATGGAGGGCGGCACAGCCTATTACGTTTTCATCAATTTGATACACATAATAATCTTCTAACAAATTTTCGATATCCTCATACTCCCGAGGCACCAATAAAGACGTCTTTACAGAACGACCAATCATTGTCAGCACTTCCGGGATATCCTCTGGCACCATTTTTCTAATCAGTCGGTAGCTATCTCGATACACCATCATTCCGCTACCTTCGATCGAGAAGATTTCGGATAAAATCACACTAGGAAGGTAGGCATTCAGAAAATGAATTCTGCTAATTCCGCTCTCTAGCAGGTCATTAACGCGAGCATGAAAGCTCCACTCCTTGAATCCGTTCTTGCTCCATTGAGAGGTAGAAAAACTCTCTCCAGCCTCTAACAGTTCTCTTCTTTCATCTCCAATGAGCAGCAAAACCTTATCCGTATCCAGAGCTTTTAAGGCCACTACAACCTCTTCTTCTAGGTAATCCTCTCCCGATGCCATGATAGCGAACTGCCCACGCTGAATCACACTACGAATCCCTTCGGCATCTGTTTGGATATCATTCTCTAATCTAAGGGCTACATCCAAGCCCCAGTCTAACACATCTTCTACCTCTTCCTTCTCAACAATGAGAATTAGCTTTACCCCAATATTTTGAAGCATCGCTAAATCTAACATCAGCTCAGATTTCAAACTATCTGAGAAGTCCGCCCAGCGGAATTCAACCACAAAGGTTTTCCCCATCACCTGCGGTACATACTGCAGCAGTTCTCGGGTGTTTTGAGGATGGATCGAAGATTGCATTAAGCTTCTTTTACGGTCCTGTGAGCAACCTCTGGCACCCACTCTTTCCACCCTTTCTCTCCAGCATCTACCATCTTCTTAATATCTCTGCTGGTTAGATTAAGCAATTCCTCATTCGAGCAGTCGACGTGATTGATTAAAGCATTCTCTTTAAAGTGGGAGTAGAGATGCTCGTATTGTTCATCTACTCTAAAGTTGTGCGCTGTGACGAGTTCATCTGTTTTTCTATTTTTCCAAGGATAAACATAAAGCCCTAGCTTTCCTTTAAAAAGTCTGCCGAAAGATTCAAGAATTCCTCCTTCGAGGTTTTCTGCCCATTTTTCCTTAAAGAGTTCATGTAAAAGCCCAATACTTAAACTAAATGCAATGGGGCAACTGGTGTATCTTCGCAGGGCTGCACCTACTCTATGAAACTCTGCACAGCGGGAAATCAGAACTGTTTTTCCAAGTGCTTGGAGCACATTTGCTCTATCAATAAATTCCGCATGGTCCATCCCCTTTTGGCCACGGAGTAAATTATTCATCGAAATCTCACACAGTTCAATGGTTCTAGATTTTTGCTCTTCCGTCAAGTGGGGTGAAAAGACCTTATTGGTTTCAGAAAGCATATCTAAATGTAAATTTGTCACAGGGTCAAAAGAACCTCTGAGCAAGATAATAGGACGTTTATACAGAGCCTCAGCTGGCTGCACAACTTCCCCATCAGGTAAAAACATTGCTGTATCGGTCAACCCACTTTCAACTAATTGTAGAGAACACAACCTATTATCGACGTAATCAAATCCAGCTCCGAGGAACTTCAACATGTCTACTTCTACTCTTCCCGCTCCAATATTATCTATTAGGGACTCAACAAAATCCTCTAATTGATCGCGGTAATAATAGGCCGCGTAGATCAAATTCGTCCCAATCACGCCAAGAGCTTCCATCTGATCAAGATTCTCCTTATCTAACAATCGGACATGAATTAAAATATCACTCGGCTCTGCATTTGGTTTAAGCTGATAACGAATCCCAAGCCATCCGTGGCATTCGCCATTATCTTTATAGCCTCTAGCCCTTACAGTGTTACAGAAAGAAAAGAATGTGGTATCCTTACCGCGTTGCTCCGATAGGCGCTCAATGAGAATATCATATTCATGATCTAACATTGATTTAAGTCTATTTCTCGAAACGTATCTGTCCCCTTTCCCGTAAATGGCGTCACTCATCGTCATGTCATATGCCGATATTGTCTTCGCTACAGTTCCAGCAGTGGCAGATGATCGGAAAAAGCAGTTTGCGACTTCTTGTCCTGCTCCGATCTCCGCAAAAGCTCCGTATATACTAGGATTAAGATTAATCTCTAACGTTTTTTCATAAGTCGTTTTTTTAATCCTTTTACTCATCTTTTTTAATTTTTTTATTTGAAAACCAATTGGGGGCAACCAGCTTATTAACAATGAACCTGTTTTTCTCTGCTTGCTGCGGTAAATTAGATAAACTTAACAGTGCGTTTCCTGAAGCGCCTGCTAACACTTCTTTAAGCATTTTTATAGATCCTACGTCGTCCTTTTTAAGATATCCGTAAAGAGGGAGTTCAAATTCTTTTTTGGGTTGTACTATTTTCAAACAAATCCAATCTGTGTCTTTAAAAATAAAATCGAAGTAATCACCTTCCGAAATCACCGCCCGCAATTCAATCGTTTCTACTACTTCATCTTGTAGTAATTTTTCAGAAATTTTGTTATACCCGACAAGGCTCGGCCAATCAATAACAGCCTTCCCGCCTTTCATGTATGTGTAAACCTGGAGGCGCTCACCTCCATTGGCTACTGTCGTCTCTACGACATCAAGCCCTTCTAACATCGAAGGTTTTCCAACGACTCTATATTCCTTAAAATCAAGGGGACTCTTTTCTAACGCTTTGTCAAATTCCTCTTTAGAATATGTAGAGGCATCCACTAGCGGCCAAATAGCTTTACTTGAAGATATTTCTAAAAGTGCTGAGAGTGTGCTTATTGATGACTCAAGAAGTTGTTCTTCACTGCTCTGCTTAGTAAGTTTAGGAGCTTCAGGATTTTGCGTGAAGCTCACATCTTCTTGCTTCGTCACAGAATCAGACGGGCCCTGCTTAGTTAATAACCAATACGCAAATCCACAAAAGCTAATTAGGCTCATGACAAGGACCATTAAAAGCAGCTTACTCTCTCCTTGTTTTTTTATTTCGACCTCTTCAACTAAATCCCAGCTAGCTTCCTGCTTCTCCACCAAAGATTTCTTATCAACCCCCAACGTTTTTAATACAGGAATTAGATCATCCACTCTCAGGAGGTAGTTACAGCCTGGGCAGACGACTCCCTCACACTGATTTTCGACTTTAAACGTAAATCTACAGAGAGAGCAGACGTAGACTACTGCATTCTGCGTTTCAGTGCTTTGATCTGTGCTTTTCAATATCATCAGCTTAGTCATTTTTCTTTATGAGGCAAGCCTCACAATAAGGATTTTTACAGCTTCATCAAACGCCTATTCATTTGATTCATACTTTATCGCACTAAGGCAAAATATTGTGGCAGTCTCCACCTTTAGAACAATCCTCCCAAGGCTCACAAAATGCATTTGCTCAACTTTCATTGCTGTGTATTCAGACTTGGAAAAATCTCCTTCTGGGCCGACTAAAAGACGGACACTCCTCGCTCCTTCTAACTTCCCCTTCATCACTTCATGGATCGGTTGACTCTGCGGGTCTAGAGCTGCCACTATTTCGACCCCTTGCTTTTCCCGCTCGCCTAACCAATCCGTAAATTGGCGGACAGGGTGAATCACGGGCAACTTATTTTGCCCACATTGTTTACATGCCTCCAAGGCCACTTTTTGCCATTTTTGGAGTTTTTTATCACGCTGTTCTGCCCGCGCTACAGTTTGCTCTGTAATTAGTGGTTGAATGCTAGAAACGCCAAGTTCTACTGCTTTTTGAATAATCCATTCCATATTCCCTCCTTTAGGAATTGCTTGGCACAACTCCACCTGTATTGACGCATTTCCCTGTTCACTGGATGATTCGACACTTCCGCTGAGCATGTTCTTTGTCACTTCCTCTACTTTCACGATTGCCGAGCCGCCACGCCCGTTGAATAATTCAATGTGTTGCCCCACTTCCACTCTCCTTACCCTTGCGGCATGATGCGCCTCTTCCCCGGTCAAGGTCACCTTGGATTTCTCCACAAACTCTTGATCTATATAATATCTGCTTAAAGAATTCATCCGATTAGGCTGCATCTAAGTCCAATATCATGTTTTTTACAAGACTCTCCTTGATTTGAAAGTTCAGGCTTCCTATCCTCAACACATGAAAAACTCGTTCCTGCTTCTCACTTCAGCTTTGCTATTCATCTTTTCGGGTGCCTCTCATGCACAGTTCAGCAAGAAAAAAGTAGCTCAAGTAAAGAGAAATGCAGATGGCTCTGTCACCGAATTAGAACATCTGGATAAGCGTACTATCCAGCGCCTAACACGCATGGAAAGAGAAAACGGGGTTGCTGTCATCTCTTCAAAAACTCTCTACACTAAAGACGACAACTCTATTTTACGAAATGCCAAAATTTACGATGGAGCTGGCAATATCCTCTTTAAAATCCGGTATGGTTATCACAAGGCAAATGGTCGCCTCATTTGTGAGGAACTCTATGATGCTAAAGCAGAACGCGTAAATGAAAAAGGGCAAGTTATCCCGCTTCAACGCCTCTATTACAAATACGATCCACACGGTAACCGTAGTAAACCTTACGCTATCACTACTACCAAACAGGGGAAAGTGGAAGAGCTCAAATCTTGGTCAAAGCACATCCAAGACAGGCTAAAAAATCATAACTTTGACCCAACTAAGTCGACTCTCCCAACCGAAGAAGAACTTAAAGCCCTCGATCAATAGATTCT
Organism: Akkermansiaceae bacterium; assembly: GCA_023301335.1. Lineage (GTDB taxonomy): Bacteria > Verrucomicrobiota > Verrucomicrobiia > Verrucomicrobiales > Akkermansiaceae > Rubritalea. The sequence continues at coordinate 2,937 of JALZVA010000155.1, read as the reverse complement.
TAATCATCCTCGGTAAATGTCTCCTAACACTCTCCTCTGCCTCCTCATTACAGGAGCCTCTATCACAGGAGCATTTCTTTACGGACACGCACAACAAGGTTCCTCTATCAAGGCTGGAATCGATGTCGCGATGATTAATAAAATCCAATCGCTGCAAGAAGAAATAACCCAACTTAGACAAGAAAGCATCACACTAAGGGAGCTTGCAGAATCCAATAGTGACTTCATCCTCCCGAGAGAATGGATCCATTTTGTAGAAGAGGCTTGCGGCTTTTCTTTTCAAACTACCCCCACTGTCATTCGTGGCATGGAAGACGAGTTCCTAAAATCTGCCAGCTCAGCATGGACATCCCATTTTTCCGAAGCTGGAATGATCGATCGTCAATATGCCCTCTCAGTAGTGGGTCTAATCCCCGAGGGAAACCTCACTATCCAACTAGCTCTCGCTGAAACTGGTCCAGGAATACGCCGTGCTCTGTATGATTATGACCGTGGGATCATCCTCACCGCCTTCGATTTCGATGATAAAAACATCTTCGATCAAACCTCTCTTACCCAAGCTCTCGCAGTAGCTCTCCTTGAACAACAGTTTCCTATAGAGTCTAAGCTCAGTGATGATGCTTGGATCGCTAGGCGCATGGTCGTGCACGGAAACTCAAAAATTATCCAACAACTTCATCTCACCAAATTACAGCAACGCTTTCAACTCAATGGTGCTGAGATTAAGTCCCCCGTTTCCCAGGAAGCGATACGAAATGCTCTACTAGATTTCCAAGAACTCCCTCTCTACGTAAGAGAAACTATTAAATCTCATGCTCTCTGGGGCAGATCATTCGTAGAGTCTCAAGATGGGGAAACCAGAGCTGAGCAAATCGCTTATGCGCTTGCTAAAGCAACAACTTCCTTGTCAGTGATAGCAGGGAAGAATATCCCTGCTCCTAAACTTCAAGAAAACGGCGAACTTATTCTCCATACGACCTTAGGAGCGATGGCTGTTTACCTTCACGCATCAAATGGCGAGACTATTTCAAACCCCTTAGAACTCGTAAAAAGCTGGGTTTCAGATGAACTCCAATTCCATCAAGATGAACAAGGCCAGCTTGTCGTCCGATGGAATATTACCTTTTCATCGAAACAAGCTAGCCTCGATTTTTCGGCTCATTTAAGAGACCTTGATGCCTCACTAGAGGTGACCGAACAAGACGGAGTCGTCAAACTACTCTCACGTAAACCCTTACTTTAACCATGACAGAGAAATACCTTACAAGTATATTGAAGCTGGCATAAAAATTAACATATATGAAAACCATTGGTATTGGCTTAGCTGGATTTGGAACTGTAGGTTCAGGTGTATGGAATATCCTCCGTGATAATGGCGGACTTATTGAAGACCGCACAGGAAATACATTCCGCTGTGCCATTACAAAAATTGCAATCAGAGACCTCCAAAAGGCCACTGCTGCGGGAGCTCCAGAATCACTCTGCACCACAGATCTCTTATCTATGGTAGAGGATGAGAATGTCGACATGATCGTCGAACTCATTGGCGGCACCACTGCTGCATTTGACCTGATTGCCGCAGCTCTTAAAGCGGGAAAACACGTGGTCACAGGAAATAAAGCTCTCTTAGCAGAACGTGGGAACGAACTCTTCCCGCTTGCAAAGAAGCACAATAGCGCCATCCACTTTGAAGCAGCTGTCGCAGGCGGAATTCCTATCATCCAATCTGTGAAGGATAGCTTAGTTGGTAACAAGATCGAATCGATGGTGGGAATCATCAACGGCACCTCCAACTACATCCTTGAGCGAATGACTTTAGCAGGTTTGAACTACCAAGATGCCTTACAAGAAGCAAAAGATCTAGGCTATGCTGAAGCCGACCCTACACTTGACGTCAACGGCTGGGATGCTGCGCATAAAGCCATTCTACTCACCTCCCTTGCTCATGGATTTTTAATCGATTCAGAAACTGTTTACGTCCGAGGTATTGAGCGCGTTAGAAGTATTGATATTCAGTTCGCCAATGAGCTTGGTTATGTAATCAAGCAGCTTTGCGTCATGCGTACCAATGATGATGGCACTGTAGAACTAAGGGCTCAGCCTTCCTTTATTCCGAAATCTCATATTCTCTCCAATGTGAATGGAGTCTTTAATGCTATCGCCCTCAAAGGCGATGCCGTTGGTGATGCTCTTTTCTACGGAAGAGGTGCAGGACAGCTCCCCACTGGGAGTGCTGTTATAGCAGACATCATTGAAGTTGGTAGAGCTCTAGCTACGGATAATAACAGAGGCTTCCAGCCTTACTGCGAAACATCCAATCTAGTGGATATCGATGAAACTGAGACTCCTTACTACGTCCGCTTCAATGTCGAAGACAGGCCTGGAGTAGTCGCAGAAATCGCCTCCTCCCTTGCCGCTGAAGGCCTTGGCATCTCAGGGATGCATTCTCCTATCAATCCTGACAACCCTGACGCAAGCTTTGTGGACATGGTATTCCTCCTCCACACTTGTAAGTTTGGCTTACTGCGCCAGACCTTACAAAAAGTAGAAGCTCTTGATTGCGTCAACGAACGCCCAGCGGTATTCCGTATTGAAAGTTTCAATTAGCCTATCCATTTTTCAGATGCGCATTTTATTTCTTCTTAGCCCATTCCTTCTCCTATTCAGCTGTGCTCAATATGGTGAGGTTAGCTACGAGAAAGCCCCTCAGATCATTAATGTGTCAGGATACGATCCTAAAGAAATTCAGAGAAACGGAAGCCGATTTAACGAGTTCAATGTCGAAGCACTAAAGAAGAATGGCTCTCTTGGATTGATTGCCCGCTGTGGCAAAGGATTAAAACCAGATGCAAAATGTGCCTCTTTTCTCCGTGCTGCAGAAAATTCTAACCTTCTGTTGGGGACTTATTACTTTGTAACCCCTTACACCTCAGGACG
>JALZVA010000154.1 GCA_023301335.1 Akkermansiaceae bacterium | reverse complement strand
AACACATCTTCTCTCTCCGCCTCATGCAGGACGGACTCCAGCCGCTCTCCATAGGTATTATGCATGCCCTTTTCTTCCTTTGAACGTCAGCTCCGCCACACCAGACTTATCAAGTTCACCCAGCCCCAGCTCCATGAGCTTACGGTACTGAGCCTCAGTTGCTTTGGAAATAGGTGAGTCTATCCCCATCTGAGCTGCTAGCGCATTCGCTATCCCACTGTCTTTAGCCGCATGCTCACAGGAGAAATAACAATCATGGTCACGAATTTGCATGTCCTCTGCATCAGTCTCTAACACACGAGAGTTCGCCCCAGTCTGAGCAAACACCTCACGTAACATCGAAAGGTCTAAGCCCAAGGAATCACCTAGCCCCAAACCCTCGGCTAGTGCCGCCGTGTTTGCATTCATCACCATGTTCACCAGAGCCTTCACGCGTGCCGCATCCCCCATCTTCCCTATATAGCGTAAGCTACTGGATAAGACTTCTAACACTTCTTTAGATGCCTCAAAAACTTTTTTCTCCCCACCCACCATCAAGTATAGACTTCCTTCACGTGCCTGTGGGATACTAGACGCCATCGCGGCCTCTAGGCACATCGCGCCAACTGCGTTCGTCGCCTGTTCAACATCTTGATGCACCTCAGGGCTGAGTGTTGCACAATTGATAAAGATCACCCCTTCTGCCCCCGTTAAGAGCGAGTCCCCTTGAGGTCTATAAATATCACGCATCGCCTGATCATCGGAGACCACGGTAAATACAACATCTGCCTGAGCCGTGACGGAAGGAAGGTTATCCGCTACCACCGCCCCTACTTCTTTTGCTACAGCTTCCGCTGCCTCTCTCTCAAGATTATACACAACAGTTACATCATACCCTGCATCTGCTAGGCAGAGAGCCATCTGCCCTCCCATACGTCCAGTGCCCACTAGGCCTATTCTTGGTTTCATCATTTTGTTCTACTCTTTTTTTTATAACTGGGTCAATCGCCGTATCCCTCAAACCTTAAACTCCATTTTTACCCATCTCTAGAGTTGCTAAGATTTCACACGATTCCTACAGCTGAAATAAAACCAGCCTGTCCATAAAGAACCGATCAAACACAATACCGCAATGATCGCGGGTTGAGGATTCTCTATACTACTTTTATGGCCTGCATAGGTTGCTACTACTGTATAGGGCAGCATTCCCACCATCCATAGAGCCACAAATTTCACAAAGGGAATACGTGATAGCCCAGCCATACAGGCAGACACCTCTGGGAGCATCGGCACAGCACGAGATAAAATAATCACTATCGGTCCATGCCGGAGGTACGTTGCTATCGCCTCCTTCCGCTTCTCCTCATTCTTTAAAATAAATTTCACCAGTTTGTCTCCGTAGCGATAACTCAGTCCATAGCCAACACTACCCGCTAATAGTAAGCCAGTCATCGTCGCCACCGTCGCCCAAAACGGCCCAATTAAATACCCTGTAAATAGCATCACTGGCAGAGAAGGCACAGGGATCAATAAATCGGCAAACATTAAAAGGATCACCACTAGCACTACATACATCAGTGATGCCGTCTGCGCGAACTCTAGCCAGCCCTTGATTTTTTCAACCGTCAAGGCCCCCGTAAAATGCACTAGTAAAAACGTGCAGGTAAAGAAAACCATCAACGTCAGGATGATTTTTAACAATGGCTTCATCACACTCCAGATATACCCTAGGCTCTAGAAAAACAACTTCCAAATAAAATTTGGAGTTAGAAACTACTTCATCGAGAGACTCTTTCTAAAAGTACTAAAGCCTTAAAATCCAAGTGTTCTGAGAAAATAGAAACTTACTCCAAAAACTCAAAAATGCGGCTCACCTTGGAATAATCGTATCAAACCCAAATGGGCTAACAAGGAGGGGCTTCTCCATCATCCTAAGAAACAACTTTTACTACAGCTACACCTTAAACCTCTCACTTCTCTACCCCTCTCGCCAACCTTTCCTAGCTAGTTATAATTTTTCACTAAAAAGAACATCTATAATTATCATTCCCTTCAGTATGCAGCTAGGGCAGCCAAAACGCCGTAAAGTAGATTCCTCACCTGCAAGTGCGCAAGTGAGGAAAACGGCGCTTATCTATTAAACACTCCTAACATATCACTCCAAATTCACTATAGAGGAATAATAAGTAGCACGACTTGGTGGATCTTGAGGAAGCACTAATAGGATGTTTCTCTTATTATTAGTCTGCTTCCATGTCTGTCTAATAAACCTTAGAGGAGAGCTTGATCCCCTGACAATATAATCAATTTTAGCGGGATAGAAGCCGTTCAGACCTTTAACTACTTTCGTGCTTTTAGGAGCCATCTTAATTTCCTTATCACCTAAAGTTCCTATTAAGGCTAGTTCTGTAAGGTTTGCTATATAGATAGAACCATTCCCAAACACATTGTCGCTTGCATTAATTGCTTTGACTCTTATTGGCATGATTGAGTTCTCCTGATTATTAAAAACAAGAAGGAGAACCTTTTTCCAATCTTCAGGGATCGTAACTGATGGAGCTCCACTGGGAACTTCCTCACCTTCTTCTAGAAGACCTGGCAAGAAGCTCAACTTCTGCAGCCCCTTCCTTATATAGAAAGTTTCAGAAAAATAATACCTCGGTAAAGGCGTCTCTATCACTTCTTTTTCTTTACTACCATAAATAAAGGCTTTCTCTGGTGCCACAGCGGGCGCTTTATAATACAATATACTTACAGGGCGCCCCTCTGGGCGCGTTTGAGCTGACCCGTAACTAACTAAGTTAAGTAAAATTAGCCCTATTAGTATCTTTTTTAAGTTTATTAATTTATACATTATTAAATTTCGTTAGCATTCAACCATCTGAAGCGGACCAGACGATAACGTCTTCCAAATGTTTTGTTCACACCTGACTTTAGTGTATCGTCTACTGTGCTAGCATATTTATTCTCACTAGAGTCTACATATTCAGCTTTTCGTTGAACAACTGCTTCACACCAAGCTTCAGCTTGGACATTCCCACTCGCGTCCATACTAGATCCGTATGCTCTAATGGTAAAGGTATCATCCCTAGGTGTAATATTCCCACTAATTGGTCCTAGAACATCCGCTTGGCGAGTCCAACCAGGATATCCATACGCTGGGTTTCCTTGAGCTGCGGCACCAAATGGATAGGTCAAAGGATCTCCCGCCGCATTCACCGCAGAAGGAGGATCAGCAAATGTCTTTTTGAGAAGGGCAAACGCATTTTTCGGGTCTGTAAGAGGTAGGTTAGAAAGATTCGTCAATGCCGCCTCTACTGCTCCAAATCTAGCCAAATGACTCTCTGTGCTCGTAGTATCTGCAGGACTAACCACAAGTAACTGACGGTTAAAAAATTCCGAAAGCGACAAAAATGGTCCTCGTTGCTTAATTTCTTTCACAATTTCCTCAGCTAATCCCTCGATTTGAACATCATTGAAGCGAATAGGCTGTGTTAGAGCTAAATGGCCTAGAGTCACACCGCTTTGAGCACTAGAAGTCAACTTGGTTCTAGGAAATGCTTTTCCCAAAGGAACACTAGGAGTAGCTTGTGCTGCGTTAATCGTAAGAATAGAACTTTCTCTATCTTGGTCGTCTAATGCAAGGATCTTATTACCGTCCGTATTAGGACCAAAGTTCCCCTTAAGTAACATCTGCCATGCTTTTGTAGAGGTTGAATTAATATTAAACATTCCTTCTACTTCTAACTCTGCTGCTATTCTTAGCCAGTGCACAGATGGGTCAGCTGTGAAATCAGTAGCGTCCATGGCACTTTCTGATTTTTTATAATAGCTATTAGGGAGCTCTTCAGTTCCTGACACAAAGTCTCTGTAAACTTGTTCCCAAGATCTGGTCGTCGAGCTACTATCCCATGGGTCAACGTCTTCTCCTGCAGTGGAAACAAACCAATCATCCATAAGCATATGGTTTGTTGCATAACAGTGATCAGCCCCATGAACCCCTCTTCGTTTAAAGTTGTCACTAGTCGGCGTAAAATACTGTCGCATTCTTACTTTATCAGCATCAATGAATGGAGACGCTGTACTATTGCCTACTGCATTGAGAGTGTAAGGTGGCTTATTAGATGTATCATTCAAAGGTGCATGCTGAAGATCTACTATTGTTCTTATAGGCCTATCAGGTGCATCATACATAATTATGTTCGATAGTCCACCGTCT
>JALZVA010000153.1 GCA_023301335.1 Akkermansiaceae bacterium | reverse complement strand
ATTCCTGCGTTGAAAGAAGACGTTGCAGCGATCTCTAGTAAGAGTGCGCTCGCCACTCAGTTACTGGCAGAGATGTGTGGCTTTGAAGACCTGGTGGAGTTCTTAGACACTGCCTTGGTCGATGAACCACCTGCTCAGATGAAAGACGGAGGGATTATTCGTGATGGATATAATGTCGATCTTGATGAACTGCGTAAGGCTTCCACCGAAGGGAAGAACTGGATTGCCCAAATGCAGCAGGAGGAAAGGGAGAAAACGGGGATAGATAATTTAAAAATTAAATTTAATAACGTCTTTGGTTATTTTATTGAGGTCTCCAAAGGTCGCGTAGATAAAGTGCCTGAGCGTTATCAGCGGAAGCAGACGATGACCAATGCGGAACGCTATATCACACCTGAGCTAAAAGAAATTGAAGGGAAGGTCCTCGGTGCAGATGAGCGCTCTAAGCAGATCGAGTTTGAAGCATTCCTTAACCTACGGAAGCAAGTCTGTGAGCACATAGAAGACCTTCAGATCACTGCTAACGCCTTAGCCTCCCTAGATATTATTATTGGTCTAGCAGAAACTGCCCAGCTTTACGCACATACCAGACCTAAGTTAGATGCTTCACGTGAGTTACACATTCATAATGGACGTCACCCTGTGCTGGAGCAGACCTTGAAGGATGAAAGCTTCGTGCCTAACGACACATCGATGGAGCCGGAGGAAGCTTGCCTGCTTCTACTGACTGGACCTAACATGGCAGGGAAGTCCACCTACATCAGACAAGTAGCTCTGATCACCCTGATGGCTCAGATAGGAGCTTTTGTTCCTGCTGAAAATGCACATATCGGTTTGGTAGATCGTATTTTCTGCAGAGTCGGGGCCAGTGATGACCTCTCTCAAGGCCAGTCAACCTTCATGGTGGAGATGAATGAAACATCTCTAATTATCAACAATGCAACCGAGCGTAGCTTAGTAATCTTAGACGAGATAGGACGTGGGACGGCAACCTTTGATGGACTCTCGATTGCGTGGTCAGTCGCAGAGCACCTACACGATAAGATCCAATCGAGAACTTTATTTGCCACCCACTATCACGAGCTCACAGACCTAGCTAACTCGCGTAAGGCCGTGCAGAACTATAATGTCGCAGTAAGAGAGTGGAATGATGAGATCATCTTCCTCAGAAAAATTATAGCAGGAACTGCAGATAAATCCTACGGGATACAAGTCGCACGTCTAGCTGGCCTACCGAAAGATATCATTGAGCGAGCAAAAGAAATTTTATCCCATCTAGAGATGAACTCTAGTAAACCAGAGGCAAAGAAAAACCCTAAGCCAAAAGATATCAAATCATCTATGCCAGAGGCGAATAGCCCCCAGATGGATTTGTTCGGCTAATAAGCTTTAACAATTATAGGAGTGATCGAAGTATTAAACAAACGTGAATCAGAAGGAGCGCCAATTCGGGTTGGACTGGTCGGAGCAGGTGCTATGGGTATGGGCATAGCCTATCAGCTGTCTATCACTCCCGGGATGCAGCTTGCTTGGGTGTTTGATCTAAATAAAGAAGCTGCACAAAAGGCGGCAGAGTTTGATGCAGAGACGCAGGTACTCGAGCATGTAGAGGGTGCTTTTGATGACATTGACGCCTTTGTGGAAAGTTCCAATTCTATTCAGAGTGCCTTGATGTATTGTGAGACAGCCTTGCGTGCACGAACCCATGTGGTGCTGATGAATGCAGAGGTCGATCTCGCCTTTGGCCCATATTTAAAAGGGCTTGCGGATGAGCACGGCGTCTGCATGACCAGTGATGGAGGAGATCAGCATGGCGTGCTCGCTAAAATGATTGAGGAGATTTCACTTTGGGGGTTTGAAATAGTCCAAGCTGGAAATATCAAAGGCTTTCTTAACCGCTACGCAACTGCGGAAGAACTACTGGAAGAAGCTAGGGTGAGAAACTTAAACCCAATCCAATGCTGTGCTTACACAGATGGATCAAAGCTCAATATTGAAATGGCCGTATTGGCAAACGGTTATGGCTACGTGCCTGTAATTGCAGGAATGGAAGGACCAAAGGCCAAATCGGTACAAGAAGCCTTGGAGCTATTTGATTGTGAAAACTACCCAGAGAGCGGGGTGGTTGATTACCTGTTAGGTGCTGAACCTGGTGGAGGAGTTTACGTCATAGGGAAGTGCGATAACGCATTCCAGCAACCCTACCTCAAGTACTATAAATTAGCATTCTCTCAAAAAGGTGACTACTACCTCTTCTATCGACCTTACCACCTTTGTCATCTAGAGACGCCTCAAGCGATCTATAAGGCAGTGGAGCACCAAGAAGCATTGCTAGAGCCTTGGAAAGGAAGAGTCACAGAGGTTTACGCCTATGCTAAAGGGGACTTCCCCGTAGGCACAGTAATCGAAGAGGCTATAGGTAGTGAGCAGGTCTATGGTCTGATAGGGAAGGTGTGCGAGAATAAAAATAGCCTGCCGCAGGTGGTTCTCGAATGTGAAGGGGAGAAACCGATGCTGAAGAGAGATGTGAAGAAAGATGAGCTGTTAAGCTACGATGATGTAGAGTGGCCAGATCGCACCCTTTTGGATAAGTATCTATTAACTGCAAACCAGCCCAGTTTATAGTGAGTGATTCAGCTCAGAATGTTGACGTAATCATTCTTGGCGGAGGCCTCTGCGGTCTCTACGCAGGGATCACGGCGTGCCGAGAAGGGAAGTCTGTTCTCCTTCTAGAAAAAGAAGATCACTTAGGAGGCTTAGCCGCGGGGTTTAAGTTTGGCGAAAATTTTTGCGACTTCGGGGTGCACATGCTGCATGCCTTTAATAAGGAAGTTTTTGAAGACTGTGCAGCCATTTTAGGTGAGGAGAGAATAGAAGTGGCACTTGATGCACGTATTCAGTGGGGGAATACCCTCTGCCGTTATCCCTTAAAATTTACAGATATGTTAGGGGCAATGTCTCCTATCACCTTATTCCGCTGCGTTGCGGGATTACTTCTCGCCGAGGTGTCAGGCGCGAAGAAGAGTGCGCAGATAGAAACGGCTGAGGACGCACTGGTGGCCTATTATGGATCACCTCTCTATGAGTTTTTCTTTGAAGAATTTACCCATAAATATTGGGGGATTCACCCAGAGGAACTCTCTGCTGAATTTGTGAGACGTAAGATGCCAAGGCTATCTGCAGTAGATATGCTGCGGAAGTTGTTTCCCTTTTTATCGAAAAATAAAGAAGGCTTAGTAGAAAG
>JALZVA010000152.1 GCA_023301335.1 Akkermansiaceae bacterium | reverse complement strand
CTCTGGTCGCTTAACTATGCTGCCATTTTCCTCTCTGAATATTACCTTCAAACCAAAGATAAAAAAGTTGTCAACGCACTGAAATTTCTAAACAAGGAAATCTACTACCGTCAGTTCCACCAAATTAGCCCTGAAGCTAGAGTGCACCTTACACAGCACCTTAAGAAGAAAGGCTTCAAGCACGACCCAATACCTGACTACTGGTTTGCCCACGGATTAGTAGATACCAAGAGTAATGGTTACGTCCACCTAGGTGTCAATGTGGCAAATGCTAGTATAGCATGGTCCTTACTCAGCCGGGCGGGAGTAAATGTCAACGAGCAAAATTTAACAGCCACCTTAGACTATATTGAAAAGGCCTGTGTCAGCGGAGCAATGGGCTACGCTTCATATTTAAACCAAAGAGCTACCCCTAATGATGCGTTTGGCCGCACAGGGGCTCTGGGCATAGCTCTTTACCTTAGAAACGATAGACCAGCATATACTAAAGTCGTCACGAACTCCCTCATCAAACAGTATCCTAAAAATTACTACTTCTCTCACGCCACCTGCGTGATGGGTAAAGCCTGGGGAACACTTGCCCTAGCAGCTTTAGATAAAGACCACTTCCGCACTTTGATGGATGGAGTCAAAGCTGATTACGACTTATTACGCCTCCATGACGGAAGTTTTGTCTCCAACCCTGCTAAGTCGAATGGCCACGGCCCACAGGACATGACTATAGGTGGCTCCCAAGAAAAACACCGCTGGACTACCGCATTTAACGCACTCATCTATACTCTTGCTGAAGGAAAGCTGCACATCGCAAGAAACAATAGCCTTCATTAGCAAGGCGCATAGAGAAATCTAGTGCCAGTGAGTTAGGTAATAAAACGAGAAAAATGGGGGCAATCAAATGTGGTCAGGCATAAAAATGTGTCATTTAGTCTACAAAAGATTCTAAATTACCTGAGGGCTTCGCTTCTACTCTGAAGGATACAGAAGATCTTGAAAACCTAACCTAAATGAACTACTACCACCTAACTTAAACACTAGAATTGCTCTTCAGAGTTTTAATGATCGGTGGGACATCCCCAAAATATTCCTACCGAAAAACAGAGGATGCCTACTAAAGAAGTAATACTAGTAGCTTTTTTACGCATTTTACTAATCTTCTATCTTCGAGTGCCTCTAAAGCGGTTCCTAGGAGATGATTGATTTCCTACTTGGCGTTTTTTGTCTTCTTGAGGTGCTTGAGGCAATACGGTTTCCTCTTTTGGAGGTGTTCCATTCCTTGTGGATTTTTTCTTACCAGAAAGCGAATCTAACTGAGGCAACAAGATAGTTCCGTTTTCAGAATCTATGATGTCTGATTTTCTTGCGTTAAAGTCGTTCAATCTTGATAGTTCTTTTCTGCCTTGAATAATACGAGGTTGAATGAGGATCACTAGTTCTTCTTTGGTGGTGTCTTTTGAGGTAGAGCTAAAGAGTTTACCTAAACCAGGGATGCTACTGAGCACGGGTACACCTGTTTTGTTTTCTTCCGAGCGCTCGGTGATAATCCCACCTAATGCAATAGTGCCATTGTTAGGAACTTTTACCGTTGTCACAATTTCTTCAGTTCCGATGGTTGGGATAGAATTTCCATTAATCGTCTGACTTCCTACAACGTTATCATTTAAGAATGAAATTTGTAGCGTCACCTCATCATCTGAGTTCACTAAAGGAACCACCTCCAGGCGTAGTAATACATCTCTAAATTCAATGTTGGTATTCTGCGTTACCGACGTATCCGTCGTTCCTGTCGAAAGAGTCGATGTAGGGACTGCAATCCGTTGTCCTGAAGAGAATAGGGCTTGGTTGTTATTAGTAGTGAATAGAGTCGGTTTAGAAAGTAACTTGAACTTACCGTCAGATTGCAGAGCTCTCAGAAAGGCAAAGAAGTTATCACTAACTTGGCCATAGAGAGACAGGCCGGCAATGGCGTCGATTGCAGTCGGTAGTAGCTCTGGGCTGGTGAGTGAATTCGGACTCACGACAATCGGGAAACCTGTTCCGGACTGACCGGCAAAGGCTCTTCCACCTGTGCTACCTGAACTGGTTCGTGCAAAATCAACACCTAAGGACGTCTCTCCCGTCATGCTGTAGCGCCCAAAGACGGCTGTAATCTGAACCTGAGGTCCAGAAATATCCATATTTTTTATAAGATTTTTAGCGACTTCGATACTCTGAGGTGGGCCTTGGACTATCAATGTATTATTTATATTATCCGCAACAAGGAGTGTCTTCCCCACCAAGAGAGCTTCTGGCAGTTCACTTCTTTCCTCTCCATCAAATGAACCATCGGAATTATTTTGATTACCTTGTCTATTCGCGTTAGCCCCCCCTGCCTGTTCCGCTTCAAAAAGAGACTCTCCCATCACCTGACGAATACCAGTCTCCAGAATTGGTAAAAATTCTGATACTGGTAAATACTCTAAACGGTGTTTATAAAAATTCTTAATTTTAATAGGTTGGTCAAAGTCTTTTACTAAGGACTCTACAAATACGAGGTCAATGGGGCGGCCCATGACAAAGATACTATTCGTTCTTACATCTGGAATCACATTCACGCTTTGAATATCTCCAGTGCTTTCTGCGTTTGTGTTATTTGGTGTAGTCCGTTCGGCAGCTCCGCCATTTGGGGTCGATGCCGGGGTCGCGTTTCTCTGATTTGCAGGAGTATTACTAGAACGTGCCACTTGGCGTCTTTGCTCTAGTTGCGTGTCGATAATACCCTGTAACTGAGTAGCTAAGATTTCTGCATCCGCATGCTCTAACTGAAGCATTTTTCTTGAGACACTCGACTGAGGAATATCAATTGAGTCTTTAATTTTGATGAGAGTCCTAATGAGGGACGTGTTCTCTGCAATAATAATAGCGTTTGCATTCTCTACCGTTGTAATCGAACCATGAGGCTTCACTGCGCCCACAATCGACTGAAAAGCTCTCAGAGCTTCAGTAGGAGCGATGTGATCAAACTTCATCAAGTAGCTCACTACTACATCCCCTGCTGGGAGTAGCCCTTTCTCTACAATATAGGGAAGTCCTTGATTTTTGGCATTCTGGGA
>JALZVA010000151.1 GCA_023301335.1 Akkermansiaceae bacterium | reverse complement strand
TGATGGGACTTACAAAGCACATGATCTATTTTATTAAGCCTCGAAATATGTCGCCGGGGGAAGCGCTCTTGGTTAGGGATGAGAATATTTTTTTCTGCAGCTCCGAACCAGACGGGGGAAATACGCTCTAGAAAAATATTGGTATCATATTGAGGTTTAGAACTGAACCATTTTTTGATCAATGAGCGGGATCTACAATGGCTGAAGGTGATCTTGTGACCTGCTTGTTCTATCGCCTTGGTGAGGAGGGTGACATCGCTGTCGAGTCCGACTCCATTACTTCTAGCGATGATGTTGATGTGCTTAGCCATTTGTGTTTGAGTTTACTCTAGGTGAGCGTTTATGCTACGAGGGGGACATTAATGGGGGATGTCTTCGGTGCTTAGCGTGATGGTTTTTAGTAAAGATTCTAGATCTGGATGATTTTTTAAGATGCGCTTGAGGAATCTATTCCACCTGCGAATGATCTTGGAGTGGACATGAGATTTAAAAATATTCTGCACAGTGATGATGACAGTGTCCCCAAGCCCATCGACAATGATTGGCTTGGGAGGCTCACTTGGGCTGAGTTGGAGGAGTATGTTCTTGGCGTGGAGATCACTAATGAGAATGCGATTATGTAATAGATGAATTCCTAACTGGTGTAGCTCTTTTAGATAATCCTCAAGTTGTAGTTCCCCACTTGTTAGGTAATGCTCTAGTGTGAGTGAGACGGAGTGGTCAGAGTTAGTGACACATTCGAAGATGTAACCCTTCCCGAGATTTGTTCCACAAGTACCGATATAATCGGAGATGTAATTAAGGTCTACATTTCTATGATGTAATTTTTTAAAATAAGCTAAATCTGCTCTCAGTCGTTTGTTAGATTTTTTATTGTCTGTAGTGAGTTTGATGCACTGGGTGCCCTCCTGCGGATGTCTATAGCATCGGCAAAATGCCCCTGAGGCAATGAAGTGATCTTCCGTGAGTGAAATGATGGGATTAGCCATGATGAGATATATTACTTTTAGTTACAAGTTTCAGACTACCACCATTCGGAGCGCCTACGTGTGTGCTTCTCTTTGAATCGAGAATAAACGGTGTCTTGGTGATTTAAGCGATGAAACAATTCTTGCAAAATTTTTGTGGGAACAAGGTCTTGAGGCAATCTCTGAATCCTGTGCATCATGTTCATCAATGTGTCTTCTGATCCTAATTTGAAAGCTTCGACTCCGTCAAAGAGTTCGACTCTGGAATCAAGCACTTCATGAATGGTGTTTTCATTGTATGGTTTCACTCCTCCGTGAAATAAAAGTTCAGATTCATAGAGTTTCACAGTATTTATCAGGCAGGATACAGTGATGGAGATGGATAGATAGAGATCTGATTTTTTGTGGTCAGCGTAAGAATCTACGACTGAGACGAGCCAGCGTGCGTTGAGGTGTGTGAGTAAGTAGTCACCTTCGTGTAACCAGAGTTCTTCTAAGGCTGCGAACACCTCTTTCTCTTTGTAAGCTCTTCGGAGCAGGATGATTAATTTAATGCAGTAAAAAAGTAACTCAGTTTGCCCGATAAACTCTTTTCTTAAATTCGAAAGGTGGGTGTCCAAATCTTCATCGATCTCAAAAATACCATTGAGTTCGTCAGCTTTGATGACTTGTTCTTTTAGGGCGTGATAGTCGACTGGCTCTCCGAATATTTCTGCAGCACCCTTTCTTCGTTTATATCTTTTGAGTGAAAATAAAGCTTCCAGTTTTGTTTTCTTTCTAACCATGGGCGTTTGATTTTACTTAGGTGTAATACCGTCTTTGGATTGAGAGGCGTCGTCAAAGATGTGGGTAAGCATATTGTGGATTTCACTTTTTGCGTTTTTGGTAAACGCACGGATTTGTGCTAATTCATTCTCCGTGTAGCTGTAGAAATCCTCCATCTGTGCTCTATCTATACTGTCGATGTGAGTGACCCGCTCTGAGCTGCCAAAGACATCCTCTAGCAGGTATTCGATTTTTGAGGTGTTTGATCCAATCGCGTAAAAAGGGATTTCGTTTTCGATGCACAGTGTCACCGCGTGGTATCTGCCGGTGAGGACGAAGTTACTTTCCTTCATTAATCTAACAAACTCTTTTGAGCAGCCTTTTTTGTTTTTAAATTTAGCCCATTTGATAATCTTTTTGAGACTCATCACTGGGAGATTTAGAAGCTTACTGCGTTTTGGTTTGTAATGAATAATGGAAATCTCACGAAAATTTAGTGGCTTAATGAACTTCGCCATTTTTTTACTCACCTCTTTACTTACACTCCCGACCATGGCTCGGCGTGGATGGTTGGTGGCAGGATGATCGATGCGGAATGATTGAGCGAATGTTAGATCAGGGGCATGTTGGGCGATGACATCATTTTCTTTGAGCTCGTTAAGGCTGCCTTTATCCCGTGCATACACGGCATGATAGGCTTTGATATGTTTGTAAAGATCTGGCTGATTCTTTTGGAATGTGGCATTAATGAGGTAGCTTGGAATATTCCATTGCTCCTTTGCAAATTGTGCAAACTCAGCGAGGGCGTGAGCTTGTGGTCTTTCTTCACTATGGTGAATAGTGCCTTCGCCGTTGACGATGATGAAGTCCACGAGAGGAAGGTCTGAAATTTGAGAAATGTGCTTTCTCCAGTCAATATGTACCGGCCAAGTCCAAAGAACCTGACCTCCATGGCTTTGAATCAATTCTATGAGGTTGCGCATAACCGACAAGCAGCCGTAGTGACTGTCGTTACGTGTGTCATTGATGATCGCAATATTCATGGTAGATGTGATGGATGGTATAAAATGATAGATAAACAACTTTTTTGATAGAGTTCTCTATGAATGGTTGAGGTGGCTTTTGTCCTCTTCTATAATTCCATCTGGGCAGTAGTAATCTTCGCTTTCAATGGCATTCTTTAACAGCAGCTCATTCTCTTCAAGGCTTTGTCTAGATACTTCTTTATGGTAGAGATGTAAAGCTGTTGCGGCAAACTTAAGTGTCCGTTTTTTAAGGCCATACTTTACTAACCGAGCAGTTAGATCAGAGTCTTCTCGGCCCCACCCTTCATAGCGATTATCAAATCCGTTGACGGCGGTTAAATCACTCATCCAGAATGCCATGTTACACGTCCGTGTTTTCTTGAAGGTAGCCTTTTGCTGAAGACCTGACAGCCAGCTGAGGAGGTGGGAGCGAATGAGGTTTTTATTATTACCGAGCGTGCCTTTTTTGATGGCAGCGGTATTCCATTCCCAGGCATTCTCAAGGCTCATGACGGTGTCACTATACGCTTTATTGAGTAAGACTCTGGAGCCTTGGACGTAGGTGTCGGGTTTTGCGAACTTGAGGTGATCTTTGACAAAATCTTTATGCAGAACCATATCGGAATCGATACATAAGACATATTCTG
>JALZVA010000150.1 GCA_023301335.1 Akkermansiaceae bacterium | reverse complement strand
AACGAACGTGTGAGAGTGTATGGAGGGTTCTACCTGTATAATAGTGCGACAGAAAGAGAATGGGAAACATCTAACAAAAAGGCAAATTTCTCCGCCGACACATTAGACGCTTTCGAGTTACAGAATAAAAATCACCTTATCATGCAGACATTGCGTAGTCATGATCAGTATAACACCACCGTTTACGGCTTGCATGACCGCTACCGAGGGATCGGTAGTGAGAGAATGATTGTGTTTATGAACCCTGAGGACATGAGCGACCGCTCTATTAAACCGACTCAGGAAACAGTGATTAAGAGTTACTGGAAAGAAGAAGTGCGGGAACTTAGTGGCTTTAAAGCCATCCCTTACGATATGCCTCGTGGTTGTGTCGCGACCTATTTTCCTGAAGCAAACCCTCTCGTCCCGATCAATAGCACCGGTATAGAGTCAAATACGCCTACGAGTAAAGCGGTGGAAGTGTCCATAGACCCGATTTAATGATCTAGTGTGGCCAGTTCACATAGCTCACTTTCCCTTTCCCCCCAAGCTCAGTAATCGCTTTTTCTAGCGCGCTCTGAACCTCTGGATGGCCGTAGAAAACACCTAGAATAAAACCGTTTGATCCAGCTTTGGAATGCGTTTCAAGTAGCACAGGCTTTCCTCCAACCATCACGAAGGCAGGATTACCACTGTCACCTTTTACCAAGGTCTTACCATAGCCAATCTGCTCTTTTTTATTAAAGTTTAACATGACTTCATTATTTCTGAAGCCTCCCACCTGGTGAACAAACAAGCGTCTATTTTTATCTGTGACCAAGACAAACTCTTTGCGTAATTTCCCCTCAAGTCCAGCTCGATGTTTTAATAAAGAATAGGGCATATAGTTTGCAGGAAGAGGGGTGTCTAATAATGCGACAGCACAGTCTCCTATAGCATGCTTACGTGCCACGATCACTCTCTCTTCGGGGTTTCCTTGACGATCATGGAACACAAGAGTGGCACCAACTGGATGTTGATAGTGGTTGGCCACGACCACGTGAGAAGGCGTGACTAAAGTGCCAGCCCTTGAGTTATTAAATGCGATCCCGGAAGCGTCAAATTGTTTCACCCAGCTATTTGCCAAGAGACTCTTCCCGCTCTTATTGTAAGTTGCAAAAATGTTAGGACTGGAATGCAGCACCGGCATATCCTTTACCTTCAAGTCTTTCGAGTTTTGCGGCACGGGAGCTGTAGCGCAGCTAACGAGGTAAAATAAAAATGAATACATAAATAAAATTTTCATACAAGATCTCCAATCGACCCGAAATCTGGGACAGTTAGACGTTTATAAAATCGAGCGGCTGAGCCATCTGTCATTGCAGCTATTTGATCACACAAGATCCTTTGCTTCTCTTGTAGAGATCCAATGGTTTCTATTTCTGTAGCTGCGTCTTCGGCAAGGAGGTTGAAATCCGCACCTTCTTGGGCGATGTAACGTTTTTCTAACACATTCCAAATTTCTCGTAAAAGGAGGTCTCCTTTATACTCTAACTGGTTTAATGCAGGTGAGGAAAAGACCACCTCATAAGCTAGTTTTTTATAGATACAGAGTTCTGCGACACATGCTGGATCCTGAACTAAGTCATACTTGTAGCGGTTACTCACGGCACTCATGAAATTTTGTGCTTCTTTGAGGGAGCTTGCATGAATGAAACGTCCAATTTTCTTAGACATCATGACATCCACATTGCCTTTTCGGATCGCCTGCAGGAGGTCTTTTAGAGCAGGTTCTTCGTGAAAATTATAACCGTTAGACTCTGCCCACTTTTCTACACGTTCAACGGTGATGAACCCAGCCTTCACACTGTCGGCAATATCATTGAGTGAGTAAGCAGTGTCATCGGACCAATCCATGATCTGTAGTTCGATAGATCGAAACGCGTCTCGTGCGTCCCCAGGAGTGTATTCGACAGGGAAGTCACGGCCACCCAGAACCCAATCAAGGTACTTCTCTTGAGCATCGTAAATAAAGTGATTATGCGGCGCTTTATCATGTAAACTGACTAGCTCGGACCACAGTGTTTTATACTTTAGAACCCCATCGACAAAGGCACGGGTAGGGTTCATCCCTTTTTTGCTGACTGAGAAAATACGCTCAGTTAACAGGCGTAGCGTCTGAGCATTCCCTTCAAACCCTCCAGAGCTTTCCATTAAGTGATTCAGCGATCTTTCTCCAGCGTGCCCAAATGGTGGGTGCCCGAGGTCATGAGCTAGGCAGCATGCCTCAACGAGGTCGGAATCGATGTAATAATCTTCACTCAAGATGGGGGAGGAATGTTTGAGCCAGTGGCAAATAGAACGTCCAATCTGAGCCACTTCTAAGGAATGAGTTAAGCGGGTTCGATAGAAATCATACTCACCACTCCAGAACACCTGAGTCTTACTCTGAAGCCCACGAAAAGCAGGGGTGTGAATCACACGATCACGATCCACTTGATAGGCAGAGCGGTATTCTTGCCCAGAGTCTTCCTCGATGAGGCGTTCTTGATCAAAGTGATTGTAGAATCGATTATTCACCCCACTACTTGGACACAGGAGACTTCTTATGCCAATCTAAAAATCCTATTCGCTTCTTCTAAAATACAGGCTCACTTGAATTTCAGTAATTCTTGAAAAAACTATAAGCTTACCCTTGCTGAGCTTATCCTCACGTGCTATCTATCTTTTACCAATGAATTCTCCATGCATACTTCTCGTTGATAATGGTTCCTATCGCCCTGAATCCACACTCAGTTTACGCAAGATTGCGCAAGAGGTGAGCGACTATAGTGGTCACCTTGTGAATGCGGTGTCATTGCTCCACTCGACGAAAGTCTCCCCCGATGACCTCCACGGCATTCCTGCTGAGATTTTTGAGCCTTATCTGAAAAAGCAGTATGATGCAGGTGTGCGAGAGTTTGTCATTCTTCCTCTCTTCTTTGGCCACTCTGCCGCTATTTACGAATACCTTCCGCAGCGAGTAATCGCGATGAAGGAAAAGAGGCAAGAGATGAATGTAAGGATCGCACCTTGTATGGTTGATCTTACAGATAAAACGGACACGATGGTTGCCGAAGTACTAGCTCAGTTAGTGCGGGAAAAGATCGCAGCAGAGAAACTACAACAGCCAGCTGTCACTCTAGTAGATCACGGCACTCCACGCATTGCTGTAAACGAAGTAAGAAACCATTTAGCGGAACAGTTGAAAGAACTTTTAAAAGCAGACGCATCCGTCGTTGAAGCATCCTCGATGGAACGCCGAGAAGAAGAAGAGTATGCCTTTAACGAACCTCTGTTAGAAAATATTTTAGGTTCCAAAGGTTTTGAAAAAGACGTGATCCTCTCGATGTTATTTATCTCACCAGGCCGCCATGCTGGTCCAGGAGGAGACATCGTAGAGATCTGTGAAGCTGAAGAGGCTAAAAGTGATGGCCTCACGACCTATATGAGTGACCTCTTCGCCACACATAAACAAATCATTCCACTCCTTGCCAAGCGACTGGAGCAGGGCCTTAGCTCTGAGCCGATGGAGGGAGAGATAGCCCCCAGTCATTAACCTTAGGGAACTTAAAAACCTCTATTATGAAAATTATCCTCAGCTCCATTGCTCATCATGAAGCTGAGGCGGTTTGCTTCACCCTAAGACCCTACGGAATAGAAGCATTCATCAGTGGAGGGAGTGGGGCAAGCGCAGCAGGCCCAGAAGCTGCCCCAAAGACCAGCCTATTTGTGTTAGAGGATGACTACGAGGAAGCTGCTGGTATTATCAGAGAAAATCACCCAGAGCTCATCCCTGTAAGTGATGTGAAAGTGTGTAGTTCCTGTATAGAAAAAGGAATCCCCGCTCAATACGAAATAACAGATGACGGGTGGCTAAAGACAGTAACACGGTTTATGAAAATCCGCTTATTGCACAAATCATTCTGCCCTGGGTGTAAAAAATTACATTAAAATTACGAGCGCTAGATGTCGCTTAATACGAGTTACTGTAAATCGCTCAGAGTTTGAATTCCACCTAGAATTTGACTTTTGATATCCTCAATCGAGTAAGTTTTTTGTGTTGGTATATGAATGATTGGGATGCCAGAAACAGAGAGTGCTTTATCGACGAATTGGTCTCTTGCTATCCTATCTTTTCTTTGGTGTGAGCTGTCATCTAATTCGATGCAGATTAGAACCTCTAGTGATTTTTTGTCGCAAAGGACAAAGTCAATATGCCTCGATTTAATACGGTTTCGAAGCCCGTAAGCCTTTTTTCTCTCGATCCCTTTTTCTACTTTTATAATATCTTCGAGTCTGACTTTTGAAAAAGCATACCAATTATTTTCAACCGCCTGCTCTAAAGCTCTAAAAAATTCTAATTCTGTGGCAGTTAGTAATGAATCTATTTTTTCATAACGAAAATCAATTTTAGCTGAACTGCTAGTTTTTGATTTAGATCCAGCGGATTGAGTTAGGATGGGTTCTAGTAGTTTGGCTAGGACTACGATGACTAAAGTTATGACGACTAAATATATAGTATTATCCATTTTTAATAAATATTAAGAGGCAGGTTCTATATGCCTCGAAGTAAGGACACTTGCACCTAAGGCACTGGTTAGAGGTTGGAACTAGTATTATAAATTCATACTCAAAGGGGAGGGGTTGCCGCTAGCAGCTTGCTATGCATTACTGGTGCGATTTCTTAAGGAGTTCTTGCCGTAAGATGTCTGTAACATCCTCAATAGCTACCTCAGTGTATAGAATCGAACTCCTGTAGTCATCTTTTAAGATAATTTTGTATTTACCTTTAAATATATCTTCGATGAGTGTTAAAAGGTATTTTTGGCATAATTGGGAAACTTTGTTGCTGTTGTCTCGGTTCATCATGTGCATGCCAGCTTCCATAGGGTTTATTTTTTCCCCCTTCATGATAGCTTCTTGCATTTTATTTTGAGCATCTTTAGATTTTTTCTTCTCTAGTAAGTATGCGTCACGTAAATTTTTGTGCTCTGGAATAGCAAGGACAACAGATTCTAATAAATCGTTTACTTCGGAGTAATCGACTTTAGCTATAGACACAGAGGACTCTTGAGCGGTAATAGGTAAAGTGATGATTGCGAAAAAAGCGAGGAACGTAAATAATGATTTCATAGTGCCGAATCTTAGGGTGTAGCTATCAGCACATCAACAGCCAAATTATATGTAGAGAATTTAAATAGTTGGAAACCGATCAAATACCAACGTGCTAGTGAT
>JALZVA010000149.1 GCA_023301335.1 Akkermansiaceae bacterium | reverse complement strand
GAGAAATTAACTACCGACTCAGCAGTCCAATCCATCACTCTATTTTCTCCTGTGAGAAATTCATTCTGAACTAAAAAGGCATCCGCTTTCTTTAACACATTCTCAAACATCTTTCTCCCCCCTTTAGATATATGGAAAAACCCGTGCTCTGCCTTAGCAAAGATATGTGTCTGAGAATCATTTCCCGCCTCTTCCATTTTTTGCTGAAATGTATTTATTTGTTTCACTGAAATATGCGTATCACTCTCTCCAAAAAAAACAATCACTGGAGGCTGCCCGGCACGGATATTATGCATCGGAGAAATATCCTTCCAATAGCCTTTTACCCGCTCATATCCATAGCCTTCAGGCCCATTGTCATACACTGGGTTGAATAACATAACGGCGTTAGCCACACAGGATATTTCACTTTCCGGTAAAGCATCGATCTTAGGGCACATCGCTGTAGCTGCCGCGACATGTCCCCCTGCTGAGCCACCTCCGACTATTATTTTATCAGGATCAATTCCTAGCTCCTCTGCATGAGCACGCACATAACGGATTGCTTCTTTGCCATCTTCAACGCACTGCCTAGGCTTAGCCTTGTGGCTCTTCATCGTCCGGTACTGAGCTGAGATAGCTACCAGTCCACGCGAGGCAAAATACTTACTATACCCGTAGAACTGGGATGGATCTCCAGATGACCAGCCTCCTCCAAAAAACAGAATCACACAGCCTCTTTTCTCTGAAGCCTGATGCTTCTTAGGTAAAAAGACATCTAACTTCAAAGGCTTTCCCTCTGCTGGTTTGGAAAAAATAATTTTCTTGTCTGGCTTATACCCTAGTGTCCAAGGATATTTTTCCACCTTCTGCTTCTTTTCCTTTTCCTTACTCTCTGCAAATAAGACACTAGAGCTCAACACACTCCCAGTAATTAGCACTGCAGACACCCACCTCAACACGTTTATTTTCATTCCTCACTTAAACCCTTAAATAAAAAATAGCGACACAATATTTTTGCCAAGCCTAAAAGTTAAACGGGGTATGCTTCAGCTATTTTTTGCGCCCACGCTTGAGCTTTTTCTGAGAAACTCTTCTCTGGATCACTGTAAGAGATTCCTCTTGAAACATTGATCGTGTCAGGAGCCTTACGCCCCTTTTCTGAAAGATTCCCAATGTCCCCTCCTTGAGCACCTAGTCCAGGAACCAGAAGCGGGTAGTCTTTGATACGATCCAAGACCACCTCACTGGCGTTTGTTAAGCCAACTACCATTCCCACATCCGTGGCTCGGCCTTCCTTTTCTGCACGCTCTGCTAAATCCTGAACTAATTCAAATACGTATTTTTCTCCCACTTTCTGCCTCTGGAAGTCTGCACTCCCGGGGTTCGACGTGACAGCGAGAATATAGACACCCTTTCCTTCCCAGTCCAAGAAAGGCTCAAGTGAATCATAACCAAGAAAAGGGTTAATCGTCACGGCATCCACGCCCCAATTTTCAAAGTATGATTTAGCGTAGTATTTCTGCGTCTCTCCGATGTCACTTCTCTTTGCATCAAGGATGACAGGAACCTCTGAAGGCATTTCACTCAGCATTTTTTCTAGCATCTCAATCCCCACTAAGCCCATTGCTTCAAAGTAAGCCATATTAGGTTTAAACGCAGCAGCATGTTCCCACGTCTCCCCCACCAAGCGCTTCACAAATTCAGGTATCGCTTCTACTCCGCCCGAAAGCGCTGGGCGTGGATCTATCCCTACACAAAGACGCGAGCCTGTTTGCAAGATTCGCTCCTGAAGCTTTTGATTGTAACGCATGTGGAGACTTTAGCTAGCTAGCTGTAAAAATACAATTCTTTTAGAATCCTACTGCTCGTTTTCCCGTGCTAGCAACCTCGCTCATTTTTTTAAATTTAACCGCCCCATTCCCTGCGGGAGTTAGCTTCACCAGCGCTTTATTTACTAATTCATTGACATGCTAAAATTAAACTCCTATTACTTAACGACTATAGTGATAAGAAAAATAATAGCTTTGATTCTGATCGTGGCGGTTTTCAACCCGTTCTGTTGCTGCTTTAATTTATCCCTTCTTACTACCAGCCTCACTGCGGAGACAATTGAAACGGTTGAAAAAACCTCCTTTCGTAGCTGTTGCTCATCATCTAGTTGTGATACCCATTCCCCCACCACACCTGCTCCATCTGATGATAGTCCTTGCTGTCCTGAAGGGTGTGAATGCCCCGAAGCTTACGCCACAGGCATAGTAGGTGAACTCAAACACAAAGATTTAGAAAAGTATCCTTCTCCTGCCCTCCCTGCTGAAGCTTTCACCTTTAGATTACCTTCCTTCCGTAAAGCATGCTTGGTCCCAGATGTGATTTGGGAACCGCCTGCTTGGGAAAGAATCCGAGTACATATTTTATTTTGTAGCTCATTGACATAGTTTGTTTGCTATTGGGACTTCGTCCATCATGTCTAGCACGTTTGGCTTTGGTAAACGGATAACTCTTAAAAGAGTATATCCCGCCATCCTATATGTTAGTGCATGTAATTTTACCCTCTTTATTTCCCCCTATAGAGCATCTCTTAAAACAAACAAATAATGAATACTTTTAATTTAATCAAATACCTATCAGCAGCCCTGCTCCTGATGCCACTCAACTCCGCATACGGATGAGCGGGATGAAAACTTGTCACTCCACCAGTTGGTGGAAATACAAACAGTTTAGACAATAAATTGCGCATAGACTTCGATTACACCTACCGTAATAGTGATGAGCTTTACGATGGGGATAGCCGTATCTCTAACACTCCTGATCTGGAAACAACGTTCCACCGTTACACCATCAATGCAGCCTATTTAATCAATGAGCAATGGGCTCTCAATACCTCTATTCCTTTTTTGAATGGAGAAAGGAAAGAAAACGGACAAGCTGATACAAAAATCAACGGTCTCGGGGATATCGGGGTCTCAGCATTCTGGAACCCTTTCAATGATCCGGATCATAAACTTAACGGCCTAACATTCCAAGGGGGGCTAACCCTCCCTACTGGAGATGAAAGAGACCAAGCTCTTACAGGACTCATCAACCCTGAGGTCTTTCAGCTAGGGACGGGAACGTATCAACTTAACCTAGGGTTGAGCTATAACAAAACTATTGGAGATTGGAACTACCGATGGAATGTCAACCTCAGCACACCCTTAGATGAAAGTGACCAGGGCTTTGACCCTGCATCTATCTACACGGCTAGCTTTGTGGCTCAAAAATCTATCACTGATGATCTAAGCTTACAACTAGGCACTGCTGTGACCTATGGAGATGACGATGAATTCCAAGGCGAGAAGGTGGTCACAGCCTTTACCTCGATCAGCCTTAAAACAGGCTTAACTTGGCGAATCAGCCCTACGGTGGACGCCTCCACATCTGTGGTTATTCCTGTTTATCAGGATGTGAGCGGAGTTCAGCTAGGCGCTGGACCAGTCCTAAGTGTTGGCTTAGGCTATAGCTTCTAGGCGCGCACTTAACAAAAATCCCGTATTGCCATCTCATGCACTACGGGATTTTTTTTGCTGGTTCGAGGCACTTCTAAACCGCCCTACTTGATATCTTTCACACAGCGGAAGCCTGTATGATTGGTCGGAGTCAATGGCTCTGACTGCTGGCGGGCTGCAGGACGGTAGCGTAAACAATAGTCAACATGACAAAGGAAAGACCCACCTTTGGAGACGCGTAGGTGCGTCAGCTTAGGAATGTCTGGGTGTGCTTCTGGAAGCCTGGAAGTTTGACGCCAGATCGCTACCTCCGCATCCGTAACTGGTTGGGTAGGGCCTGTCGGGTTAGGGTGGGCATTTTTGACAAATTGAGAGTAGTAATCTGGGCGGTAATAGTCTGCACAAATCTCCCACACATTCCCTGCCATATCGTAAAGCCCGTAACCATTTTTAGCAAAGGATTGAACCGGAGCAGTCGAGAGAAAGCCATCTTCCGCTGTATCCTTAGCAGGAAAATTCCCTTGGAAGCAGTTGGCTAACCATGCTTTCTCAGGCTTCCTCTCATTCCCCCATGTGTATGTTTTCTCTTGGAGACCTCCGCGTGCAGCTAGCTCCCACTCTGCTTCTGTAGGAAGGCGCTTTCCAGCCCATGCAGCATAGGCTTTCGCATCATAATAGTTCACACAAACCACGGGATGATCCATTTTATCAACAATGCTCGATCCAGGGCCTTGAGGGTGCCTCCAGTCTGCTCCTGGGACAAATGGCCACCATGACTGAGCATTATAACGATGCGGATCAATATCTGTGGGAGGAGGGGTGAAAATCGATGCTCCTGCCTTAAGCATCTCAGCCGGCGCCATTGGAAAGTCTTCCTTGCTAAGCCCTTTTTCAGCAAATGTTATATACCCAGTATCTTCTATAAAGGCCATAAACTGAGCATTGGTCACTTCTGTCTCATCCATATAGAAGCTACTAACTGTCACGAAATGCTTAGGGGACTCTTCAAGGTAGGCTTTACCGTTGTCTAGTTTCCCCTCCGATCCTCGGACATATGTGCCCTCAGGAATAAACGCCATCCCTTTCGGGGTGACATACTTAGAATGGTTCTTTTCCTTTGCTGAGTTTTCTTTTTCCACTTGTCTATTCTCACAAGACGTGAAGAAGAGAACACAAGAAGGGAGAAGAATAAAAATGGGCAATCTCATAAATTTGATTAGCTTGACGAGGCATAGCACTAAGGCTATGCACGCTTTAGTTTGATGACTAAGTTTAGGCCATGTATTGATCTTCACAACGGAAAAGTGAAACAGATTGTCGGAGGGACGCTTTCCGATTCGGGAGCGGGACTACGTGAGAATTTCACTTCGGATAAGCATGCTGCTGATTTTGCAGAAATCTATCAATCCGATGAACTCAAAGGCGGGCATGTCATCCAGCTCGGCCCAGGAAATACCGAGGCAGCTGAATTAGCCCTACAGGCTTACCCAGCAGGGCTTCAAATCGGCGGCGGGATAAAGCTAGATAATGCAGCCCAGTGGCTCGAAAAAGGAGCTAGCCATGTCATTGTCACCTCTTCTCTCTTTGACTCCGAAGGCACCTTTCTTTGGGAGAATCTACGACAGCTCGCAGCGGAAATCGGGGCGAAAAAATTAGTGGTAGATTTGAGCTGTAGAAAGACTCCGCATGGCTGGACTGTGGCCATGAACCGCTGGCAGACACTCACGGATATCCATATCACTCACTCTGTATTAGATGATATGGCTGCTTACTGTGGGGAATTTTTAGTCCATGCCGCTGATGTCGAGGGCTTATGCGGTGGAGTCGATGAAGACTTGGTAACCTATTTAGGCGAGTGGGGTAAGATTCCGATGACCTACGCTGGAGGCGTGGCGAATATGGATGATGTAGAACTAGTGGCGGAAAAAAGTGGCGGAAATATCGACCTAACTGTCGGAAGCGCACTCGATATGTTTGGCGGAAATGGGATCGCCTATACAGACTTAGT
>JALZVA010000148.1 GCA_023301335.1 Akkermansiaceae bacterium | reverse complement strand
TGGGCTCCAGTTCACAGTGAGCTCAAAGTGGTAATCACTGGCCGAGAGCTGGCGCGCACCCCATGCTGAAAGCTTGAGGATTGCTGGACCTGAAAGCCCCCAGTGGGTGACGAGAATAGGACCTGTAGAATTAAACTTAGTTCCTCTAACAAATGCCTCGACGTGCTTTACTGAAACTCCAGCAATGTCATCGAGACGGCTGTCGTTGATGTTAAATGTGAAGAGAGAGGGGACTGGGCTGAGTAGTTGGTGCCCCATAGATTCTGCTAAATGGGAACTGGACTTCAGGCGTGTTCCGCCTGTAGCGATGACGAGGTGGTGGGCGTGGAAGCTGTCCCCTGAGACTAAAGTGACAGTGTGAGGATGAGTGCTTGAAGAACCTGAGTCGATAGAGCTGACTTCCGAGGATGTGCGGATCTCAATACCCTGGGACGTGGCAGCCTGAGTGAGTGCGTCGATGATCGTCTGAGAACTATCGCTCACTGGAAACATTCTCCCGTCTGCTTCAGTTTTAAGTTCTACTCCACAGCTTTCTAACCATTCGATCATATGTGTGGGCTGAAAGTGATGAAAGGGACCAATGAGAGATTTTTCTCCTCGTGGGTAGTTTTTACTGAGGGCTTTTGGGTCAAAGCATGAATGCGTGACGTTACAGCGACCACCTCCTGAGACTTTAACCTTTCCTAGAGTCTGGGATGCTTTCTCTAACAAAAGAATACGAGCTGTCCCTAAAGATGCTTCCGCAGTTTGAATGGCAGTGAAGAATCCCGCTGCCCCACCGCCAATCACTATAAGGTCATAAGTGCTCATACTTATTTATAAGGCTGCTCGGGAAGGCCGGCTTCGATTAAGCTTTGCTCAAGAGATTCTGGGTTGATGTAACAAGGGTGTGAATGCATGGAGGCTGGCAGTTCTAAACCACGTTGTGGGTGAAAAAGGATATCAATATAAGCACTCTCATTAAGCTGCTCGAAAAAGGAGAGGAAAGCAGACTCTGAGGAGAGAGAAGGGCAGTTATGGAATGTGCTGTTAGGGATGAGTTCTGAGCAAGCAGATGGGGATAGAATGAGTAGATGAATATCAGTTCGATGAACTGCTAGTCTTGTGAGAGCTGAGATGTGAGAGGAGCTGACGGTTTCAAGGTAGATAGCGAGGTGATACTTATGTTCGATACCAGACTGCTCAGAAGCGTATTGGATAGGCTGTTTTCCAATGAGAAGGAGAGGCTTTTTATTAAGCCTCCAGCGATCTTGCATCCAAAAACAATCTTGAGGAGAAAGGCGCATGAGTCTTTCAATAGAGCTAGCAACCATGGCGGTGGTGAATGTTTCATCTTTAGTCGCTTCTTCCGTGTAGATAAGCTTCCATTTCCCAGGTGAAAGGGTCTGGATAGAAAGACTAAGAATCCCACATTTAGTTCTTTTTTTATAAATCTCAGGTAGAGGCGCAAATGGAGTGAGGCGCCCGAAGAAAGGAGTGATCACACCACCTTTTTTGACACGTTGGTCCGCGAGGATTCCCAGAGCCCCTCCTTGGCGGATAAGTTGTAGAGGTGCTATCATTCCATCGTTACGAGAAAAGAGCTTCGATTTTGAGTGCTGCCTGCGTTTTTTCACCAGCGCATCAAGGTAAGGGTTATTCAGAGGTCTATACATAGCACCTGATTCTATCCCCGCATAAGTAATTGCACTAATTCGAACGCCAATTTCCCAGTTCCCCATATGAGGTAGGATTATAATAGCTCCGTTATTTTCTTGAGCAAATCGTTCGATGGCATCTCCCCCTTCAATAATGACGCACTTCTCAATGCTGGCGAGGCTCATGGTGGCAGTTTTTATAGAAGCTATAAGATTACCACCATTACAGGCAAAGATTTGCTTGGAGAGGCTGATGACTTCATTTTGATCAAGCTGATTTGCATAGGCAATAGTGAGATTCCTAATGACAGCGAGCCTTCGTTTTTTTACAAAATAATAACTTAAAGAACCTAACAGCGAACCTATACGGTAACAAAGCGATACAGGGATGATTCGAAAAAAAGTTTCGATAGCAAGAAAGATGAAATATTCAATCTTCCATAGTAATGTTTTCTTTGTTGCTGCCACCGAATCTATTTAGCGTGGGTGAAGAAGTCCTTCGAGGTCGAAATGAGTAATCTGCTTTAACCCTCGAATTAGGTAGTAGAAGATAAATCCACCGATGACGAGTAGAGGAGCGCCAATGAGGAGGAAGCCCCACCCCATGATTTTAGCGACACCTTCGTTGTATTCCGTATCCCAATGATCAGAAAGGGGGTCGAGCCCATCCAAGAAATAGAATGCGACGAAGAGATTAAGAATAGCACTAAAGACAAAGGAACCGAAGAAGAAGAGCGTAGATTTCCAGAGTAAGGAATTGTAAGCGACTTGTGCATCTTGTGCAGTTACTTCTTTCTCAATTTTTTTCACATTAAAGAGCCCGTCATTGTAGATGAAGGCATTGAATAAGGGGGATTTAGAACGGTGTGTGAGGACAAAAAGCGAGCCAAGAAGGAGGGGCTGTGCAGCTTCTTTAATACCAAATAGGAGTGCTGCATGAGGACGGAGTGAAGGGTCTCTCCAGATGAGGAGCGTGATGATACCAGTAAGGAGCACAGAGATAACCCCTACAACGGAAAAAATGTTAAGTTTTCTATTTTTCAGAAAATGCCAGATACCATATCCGAGGGGCAGTGCGAGAGCTGCATACATAGCTTTCTCAGGGCCAAGATGCCATAGGCTGCCCTCTTCTTTACTCATTTGACTGAGGATGAGCACGGGAGCAATGACATTGATGATGATGTTCATCAATGGATTCTCGTCTTGGGTAGATGCGTTTTTTTCTGCCATAGGTCTGAATGGGAATTGGCTGGGAGTGGATAGTAAAAAAAACCTGTATGAAAGAAAAAAATCCTTCCATTCTCTCCATGTCGAAACTCTGATTAGAAAAGGCATTTTTATATTGATCTTTGTGAGTGTAAACGTGAAGCTCATCTTTATGGAGAAAATCTCCCAAGAGCGTTTAGAACTTGCACTGAAAGCATCAAATGAGGGTATCTGGGACTGGGAAGTTGTTGGAGGGGGAGAAGATGTATTATTTTTCTCTGATAAGACCTTAGAATTTTTTGGGTGTGAGGAAGGTGAGATACCAGGTCTTTTTGATAGCCCAAAAGATTGGGTGCATGAAGAAGACTTGGACGGGTATCTTCTTTCAGTGAGAGAGGTCTTGGAGGATCATGGCAACGATACCTTAGCGATTGATTGCCGGTTCAAGGTTAAAAACGGAGATTGGGTGTGGCTGCGTGTCAGAGGAGTTGCCGTAAGAAAAGAGGGAAAACTGAAACGCTTAGCAGGTTCAGTGATCGATATCTCTCGGAGAAAACGTGTAGAAGCTGCACTAGAAGAGGAAAGGCACCAGTTAAAGACATTGATCGAAAATGTCCCGATGAGTATTTATTTTAAGGATCTCGAATCGAGGTTTGTGATGGTGAATACCCCCACTGCTAAGAAATTAGGCTGCACAAAGGTGGATGAGGTTATTGGTAAAACAGACCATGATTTTTTTGATAAACGTCATGCAGACCAGAGTAGAAAAGAAGAGGAGACGGTTGTCGCCACTGGAAAGCCTCAGCGAGAGTCCGTGGAGCAAGAGGTCTGGGAGGATAAGGACGACACTTGGGTGATCACTACTAAAATTCCGTGGATAGATAAAGAAGGTAAAATACGCGGTGTTTTTGGGGTTTCAAATGATGTTACCAATTTAGTTCTCTCGCAGCGGAAGCTCATGGAGATGACTCTCAGGATGAGAGATCAGAATAAGGAGATCAAGGAAGAGCTTCAACTAGCGAGTGAAATTCAGCTATCGATGATTGCTGAGAATCAGATTACACGGATGCCTCAGGCGGACACAGAAGAGTGTTGGAATGCGTACTTTTCTTATAAATATGTTCCTGTTTCGGGAATGGCTGGAGATTTCTTCCAGGTGATTCCTATCACGGAGCATCAAGTGGGGGTTTTGATGTGTGATGTAATGGGGCATGGAGTGCGTTCAGCTCTTATCGTTTCTATGCTAAGGGGGCTTCTAGAGAAGGAAATGGAGTTCGCCGCAGAACCTGATAAAATACTCCAAGGGCTCAATAAGGGTCTGGTCTCGATCTTTAAGAGGGCAGGGGTGACGATGTTCTCTACCGCTTTTTATGGCGTATTAGACTTAAAGGCTGGAACGCTTAGTTATTCGAATGCAGGACACCCTTCTCCAATTTTACTCAACGGTTCAGAAGTGAAACGCTTGAGTGATCATGGGAAAGTGACAGGGCCTGCATTAGGAATGATCCCGAACTGCAAGTATGTCTCGAAACAGATTAGCTTTGAAAAATTCTCTAAAATGGTAATTTTTACTGATGGAATTTACGAGACAGAGGATAAAGAAGGAGAAGAGTTAGGGGTGACAGGTATGATGCCTGGGTTAAAGGCAGATGGAGAGATAGGTGAAGACCTTGATAGGATCATGGAATTGACAAAAACATTTTCAGCAAATGGAGAATTTGGAGATGACGTCTGTCTTCTTGGAATAAAACTTGCAGAATCGGAATAAATAGTGACAAATTGCTTTAGAATATTGTCTAAGAAAAAGACAACAACATTTTCATGGTAGAAGCGTTACGAAAATTAGCAACGAGAGATGTCTCAGGCTTAGAAGAGCTTAGCGATGAAAAAGTTGTTGAGCTTTGTAAGCAAGAGCTTCCGGACGACCTCACTGCATACAGAGAGTTATTACGGAGGTATGAAGGTTTAATCGTTAATACCTGTAATAAAATTCTTAACTCTCCGAGTGATGCTGAGGAAGTTGGACAAGATGTAATGATCCAAATTTTCCATAAAATTAATCAATTTGAGGGTAGGTCCCTATTTAAGACCTGGCTCTATAAAATTGTGCATAATTACTGTAACAATCGGTTGTCGAAGATTATTCGGAAACGAGAAGGGTCGGAAAAATATGAAGATCTCGAAGCTCAGCGTGAATTGAGCAGAGAAAATGAACATGTTTCTCAAGAGCTGAGTGCAGATGTTCAAGAATCTATAGCTGAGCTTAAGGAAAAGGAAAGAGAAGTGCTCACGCTAAAATTTATGTCGGGGCTGACAATTCAGGAAATTGCAGACGTGTTAGAACTAGGCTTATCCGCCACTAAAATGAGGCTTTATCGAGCTATGGAATCCTTCAAAGAGGTGTATATACAGAAGAAAAATGTAGATACATCATTTTACGAATAATAGAGATGGAAATTAATAACGAAATATTTGCCAAAATAGAAACCCAGACCGAGCACATTTTTAAATCTGCCGGTTGGAATGCGGAATTGGTGATAAATTATGAACGCATCGACAAGGCCGTGGATCGAGCCCTACTTGAGCATGTAATGCGTGACACCTCTACGTTTGTATTTAAAGGATTTGGAGCTGCGTTGAGCGGTCTCTCTGCCGCGTTCTTTGGCAGCGCTATTCATTCTGATGTTAACTATCGAGCCTAACCAATTATTCTTATGTATTTAGCTGAATCTTTTTTCACAAAAGCCACTGACCCTATTAAAAAAGCCTTTGGTGAGATGTATCAAAGTCTCGTCGAGACCTTACCAAATCTCATCGCCGCAGTGGTGATCCTTATTATTGGCTATTTGATTGCTTCTCTCTTAAGTAAGAGCTTAGGGAAAACGCTAGCAAAAATAAAATTTGATAGTATCCTCGATAAGATAGGAATCTCCGCCATTTTGACCAAGATCGGGTTGAAGCTATCACCTTCCAGTGTTATCGCGAAGGTCCTATTCTATATTGTCATGCTCTTCATTGTGAAGAGTGCTGCGCAGCAATTACAGATTGAAGATATAGCTAATATCATTGATAATGTTGTAGCCTTTTTACCTAAAGCAGTCATCTCAGGGATTATTTTACTATTCGGTTTTATGGTCGCAGAAATGGTGCAGAATTTGACTCGATCAGCTCTCGAAGCGATGAATCTAGAGTATGCTAGGCCACTTTCGAATATCCTTTTTGGCTTTGTTTTTGTGATCGTATTGACGGTTGTATTAGATCAGTTAAATATTCAGACAGAACTGCTTAATGCCTCAGTGAAGATTCTATTAGGAGGAATTGTCCTAGCATTAGCCATAGCACTAGGTATCGGACTGCGTGGTCTAGCGAAGGCTATTGTTTCTGGTGTGTATGCAAGAGATGTCTATAAGGTAGGGACGGAAATAGAAATCGATGGAGAACTTTGCCGTGTGAGCGGTGTGGGGCCAGTAACGACAAAACTGCAGAAAAAAGACGGAGGGTTTGTGATGATGCCGAATGCGGAACTCATCGAAAATCGCGTTAAAGGTCAGTCAGCAGAATAAACGGATTACGTATTAAAATATGAAACCTGTTTTTTTCACCCCTTATATTTTCATGTGATTTTAATGCTTTTGTAATTAATATGTTACGACCATAATATAGAGTTTTTTTTCTACAAAGGATCATTTGCATTATGAAAAATCCACGGTAGTATCAAAGCATGTCAGAGTTATCACTTCCAGATTATTTATCAGATGAAATTTTGTCGGCTCCCGAGAAAAGAGAATTTCCTCCGTTTTCAGCTTCACGGCTGCTGAAGCAAGTATTCGAGCCCACACAGGGATGCAGAGTGTGCATCTTGACCGATTTTGAAGAGCCACAAAAGTGGATGAAGGACTTCGCTTTTTTAGAG
Organism: Akkermansiaceae bacterium; assembly: GCA_023301335.1. Classification (GTDB taxonomy): domain Bacteria; phylum Verrucomicrobiota; class Verrucomicrobiia; order Verrucomicrobiales; family Akkermansiaceae; genus Rubritalea. The sequence continues at coordinate 6,464 of JALZVA010000148.1, read as the reverse complement.
GCTGAAGGATTTAGTGTACAGAAAAAAGGACATGAAAACTTTTACCAAGCGCTGCATAACGGTGTGATGGAGGAGTTAGGAATGACCGGCGGTGAGATGTATGCTTACTACTGCACGAATGGATCAAACCTAGACATGAAAGATGATGTCTTTGATTCAGAGGGAAAGCACTTATCCTTAGATAAGGACATCTATCCAAATTATGATATCATTCTATGTATTACGGATTGGAGTGCTACAGCTCCATTGACTGCAAAATGTAAGGAATTTGGCTTCCGTGGTGCTACTATGCACGGGATGAATGATATCATCCTTCAGTCAGGTTTAGCCGTGAACTACGATGAAGTTTCTGCAGATGCAGAAAAAGTAAGAAAGGTCATGACAAAAGCTGATGCCATTGAGATTGATTTCGTTCTCGATGGAGGGATCACACTTACCTCAAGGCTAGAACTTGAAAAGCAAGAAGCTCAAAAATCTCACGGATTATGTAGAGGAATGGCTCCTGATGTAGCGAACCTACCAGCTGGGGAAGTTTACTTTGTCCCTTGTGATGCTAATGGGAAATTCCCGATGAAATATGAAGACGGCACATTGGGGATCCTAGATGTAAAAGATCGTAATATCATTAAGGCCACACTTGTAGAAGGTGACCAAGCAACGATTGATCAGCATAATGCACGCCTTGAAGATGACCCAATGACTGGAACCTTAGGAGAATTAGGTTTTGGCACCCAAGTGCTCCCCGTCTCTTATTCTGATATCCAAGATGAGAAGGTGCTAGGAACATGCCATTTGGCAACTGGGCGGGATGACCATCTAGGTGGAGACATCATCCCTGACATGTTTAAGAAGCATGAAAACAGCACACATGATGACATCTTGTTTGCTCCACATAAAACGCCTAACTTTGATATCAGTCAGGTAAGAATGTATAAAGATGAATCAGTTGAGATTTTGATTGAGCACTTCCGCCCGAGTGAGTTCCTTATGAAAGCGCTTCAGGTTTAGAAAACCTTCAATAGAATCTTTTAAATTAAAAAGCCCTGATTGTTTTAGAATCAGGGCTTTTTGTTATCTAAAATTCACAACTTCCAGGAGTCCTGGAAAAGGGGATAACATCTCGAATGTTTTTCATCCCCGTGACAAACATTAGCATGCGCTCAAAGCCCATCCCAAAGCCTGCATGTGGGCAGCTCCCATATTTTCTCAGATCTAGATACCACCAGTATTCCTCTTCTGAAAGCCCATGTTGTTTCATGTTCGCCTGAAGAATGTCGAGCCTTTCTTCCCTCTGAGCCCCGCCGACAATTTCTCCAATTCCTGGGACCAGCAGATCCATCGCAGCGACTGTCTTATTGTCTTCGTTTATCCTCATGTAGAAGGGCTTCACATCTTTAGGATAATCATAAACGGTAGTTGGGCATTTAAAGTGCTCTTCAGTGAGAAAGCGTTCATGCTCTGATTGGAGATTCACTCCCCAAGTGACAGGGTACTCGAAGTCTTTTCCGCAGGCTTGAAGAATCTCTACAGCTTCTGTGTAAGAAACACGCTGGAAGGGTTTAGAGGCAACAAACTCAAGTCGGTTGACTAAGTCTTTATCTACAAAATTATTAAAAATATCCAGATCACCTTCATGGTTTTTGAGCGTATCATTGACTAAATATTTCACAAATTCCTCAGCCAAATCCATATCTTCTACCAAATCACAAAAAGCCATTTCAGGCTCAATCATCCAAAATTCACAAGCATGTCGAGTGGTGTTAGAGTTCTCAGCTCGGAAGGTTGGGCCGAACGTATAGACATTGGAAAGAGCCGTAGCAAAAGCCTCTCCTTCTAACTGGCCACTGACAGTGAGGTAGGTGGCTTTGTCAAAAAAATCATTGGCATAGGATTGTGGCTTGTCGGACGAGGCGTCCAAGGAAGTCACACGGAACATTTCCCCTGCACCTTCACAATCTGAAGCGGTGATAATGGGCGTGTGCACATAAGTAAAATCCTTTTCCTCGAAAAATCGGTGTACAGCACGTGCTAGGCGGGAGCGCATTCTAAACACGGCACCATAAAGGTTTGCTCTAGGTCGGAGGTGGGAAATGCTACGGAGGAACTCGGGCGAATGCCTTTTTTTCTGTAAAGGATAATCTTCCGGAGCACCACCAATAAGCTCTATAGAGGTAGCGTGGATTTCCCATTGCTGTCCCTTGCCTTGAGAGGCTACTAGTTTTCCAGTGATAGCGACTGCAGCCCCTGTGGTCATTTTAGAGAGCTCTTCAGAGCCGGGGATCCCGACATCTGCGATACATTGCATACTTGCTAAGCATGACCCATCGTTCATTTCTAGAAAAGAAAAGGCTTTGTTATCTCTTCGGGTTCTTACCCAGCCTTTAATGGTGATAGCTTCTTGAGCCTCAGAACTCGCTAGTGCATTTTTAATCAATACTCGCATCTTGAAAAAAAGCTAACATACTTGGCATGGCTTGCCAATAAAGGATAGCTGCAGAATACGAGCAATTTAGCGTAGCCAAACTTTATTCCCTGGTCGGACAAACTGGGTGAGCTTAATAACGTCCCAGTTAGCAAGGCGGATACAGCCAGCGCTCTGAGATCTTCCGATTGTTTCTGGAGATGAAGTTCCGTGAATGCCTATACCCTTTCTTGTGAGTCCATTCCACACCACGCCAACTGGATTATTAGGGCCACCTGGGATAAGCAGGCTTTCTGTTCCGATTTCCCCAGTCTCGAGAAGAGACTTATCATAGCGCCAGACTGGTAGTTCGACTGAATTCTTTATTTTCCAATAACCGCGTCTAATAAATTGTGGCTTCCCTGGCGTGATTGGGAAAGAAGCTATAAGGTCCTTAAAGGTCAGGCTTGTGAAGAGTTGTTCATCTGACAATTTCGCAGGAATCATCTGAACTTCAGGCTCTTGCTCAATACTTATCTCTGGAGATTTGAGACTTGCTGACATTTCCTCTTCACTCTCCACAAATTGCTGGGGCTCTGCGGGCGTTTTTGCCACAGCTGGTACTAGAAACTCTTTTTTAAAAATGAAGAGTTGGTTGATTTCCGTATCGATGATGAGATACCTATGCTTAAACTCTTCTGACGCTTTGTGAGAACGGCCATGTTTCAAATTTTCAATGAGAAAGGGCTCTACATTTGGGACTTTAATGGCAGAACGGGGGCCGAGGGCATTGATCTTCTTTGCACCATTGATTTCTTTGAGGAAACTGACTGAGGTTTGGAATCTCTCTGCAGCGTATTCAGCATAGCTTCGATAAGGAAGAAATTTAAGCTCTGCTTGTTCTTCTTTATCACTGGAGAGATTAGCATTAATAAATTCTTCCGCGGATGAGGGAATGATGGTGGTGATGAGAGGTTCAGCAATAGCGGTTTGCGCTTCCCTAGCATAGCGGAAGTCAGTCTGATCTCGTTCATTTTTTAGGTTGTAATTACGGATCGCGAGCATGGTAAACTTCCCAGCTCTACCATCTAAATACCCTGTAGCAAAGTCATGCGTATTTAAAAATAGTTGAAGCTTGAGCGTATTAGTTCGTTGCTCACTAAGTTCTGCAAGAGTTGACTGCGTGAGTGAAAGAAAAAACAACAAAGAAAGAGCATATGATATCCTAGTCACGGATGTAAATTAGTGTTCAAATGAATAAAAATCAAGCTTGGAGAATGGCGCATATTGATTTAGTCTATTTCTATGCCAGTAAATGGATTTAAAGAATGGGATGTGGTGTGTGAAGCCATAGGGAATGGCCGCCAAGATGTGATTTTTAGAAAAGGGGGGATACATGAAGGACGTGAAGGATTCTCTTTTAAACATAAAAATTTCTACCTTTTTCCAACCTTGTTTCATGCACAAGAAGATTACGTGACAGAAGGCAGTGCACCTGTAAGATCTGAATGGCAGGTCGGAGATGCTGTGGAAATTAAGTTTTTGTGTAAGGCTACTAAAGCTGTGACCTTAACCACATGGGAAGAAGTTTTAGCTTACCAAGATCGCCACATTTGGACGGAGCAGACAATTAGAGATCGCTTCGATTGGGAGGGAAAAGGAATGCATACAGGGAGTATTCACATCGCTGAATTATCTGTACAAAAATTGGAGAAACCCTGGGTCCTATCCTACGAAAAAAAATATGGAGGATGTAGAAGCTGGCTAGAGCTCCCGGATCCTCCATTATAAAAAAATTGTAGATGAATTCGTGGCCATATAGATGGCCATTCAATTCTAGTCGTTCGAAAGTTTCGAACGTATTGCAAGTATTTGTAATTGATATTCCTGTTAGGGCTGCATGTTAACTGTTGGAGTGGCGTCAGAGCTACTAATCTCCTCTAAATTACTAGCTTCTCCTGAGTTACTATCACCATGTGGTATGAAAAATGGTGGGAGGTGACTACAAACATGGTTTTCTAGTCTTCAGCTAAGATGAAGGTATTAAATATCTATTGATATTAGTTAAATGGAGGGATTCTATCTAAAAGTTTTTATGAAATTTTGGTCCTTGTGAAATATATGGATCTAATTCTTGACAGATTATGAAATATGGGGGGGTATTAATCATGAAAATGAATAAATTTTTTCTAACGACAGCAGCATTGATGAGTTCGGTGAGCTTATCAGTAGCTATGGTAGATATCCAAATACAGTTTAGTGATATCGGGGGAGGAGGTGTTGGAGGAAGTGGGTTCTCCGATTCGCAGGCTCAAGCGTTCTTTGATGCCGAAGCGACATGGGAATCCCTTTTGGTAGATTATGCTGAGGGTGTCACAGGTCCAGATTCAATTGTGGTCACAGCGTCTGCTCCTGCAATTGACGGAGCCGGTGGTGTTCTTGGCCAAGCTGGGCCAACTACTGTAGTTAATTCAGGGGGCTTTGTATTTGCCTCATCAGGTATCATGGAGTTTGACATTGCAGATGTGAACGCTCTGGAGCAGAGCGGTGACTTTGCAGGCGTGATTTTACATGAGCTGGGACACGTTTTAGGAATAGGTACTTTGTGGGAGGCTAACGGAGTTTATGTAAATGACTCTTTTCAATACACTGGTGCTAGTGCATTAGAACGATTTCAGAGAGATTTTGACCCTGATGCAACATTTGTTCCTGTTGAAAGTGAAGGAGGTCCTGGGACAGCTAATGCGCATTGGGATGAAGGGACTGGCCTAGTAGGAATCAATCCCGATACTGACTATTTTGGCGAATCACTCGATGACGAACTCCTTACAGGAAGTCTTTCGGGAAGCCTATTCATCTCTGATGTGACGCTGGGATCTTTTGAGGACATAGGTTATCAGGTAAATTTCCTTGTTGAGGATGAATTGTTTTGGGATGCGGGAAATACAACATCTAATGGCAGTATCGATGCCGCAGACGGAGTATGGGATAGGACTAACAATAACTGGGTCAATGAAGAGGGAACATCTAATAGCAATTTCACGAATCGAGCCACTGCAAATTTCACGGGAATAGGCTCAACGGTTACGATCGCAGGCGTGGTAAATCCTTCATTACTAGTGTTTGAAGTTGATGGCTATAACCTGACAGGGGGAACGATTGATATTACCAGTGGCGGAGCTAGTGTTATAGTAACTAATGCCGGTGATACAGCGACATTCAATACGACAGTTATTGGGGGCGGGGCACTTAATCTGGAGGGATTAGGGACAGTGGAAAACCTGGGCTCAATTCAAACAGATGTAAATGTCACTTCTGGGGTATTGACTTCTGTGGCGGACGGTTTCGGAGACTCTATTGCTCTATCTAATGAATCGACGGTCACAATTTTTGGCGATGATACAATAGATAGCTATGAATCTGCTGGCGGTGTTTTAAACGGATCTGGGACATTAACGGCCTCGACCTACACGCTAAGTGACGGCGCTCTAGTGACTGCTAACTTAGGAGCGGGTGCCCTTGAGGTAACGAGTGGAAATGTGCAACTTGCTGGGACTTCCGCTGCTGACTCAGTGGCTGTCAGTGGAGGAACTCTTGCTGTTAGCGTAAATGGTTTAAGCTCTTCAGCCAGTGTGAGCAATGAAGGAACACTCAGGTTGAATGGGGATTTAACCATAGATAGCTATATAGCTTCTGGAGGAACTGTATCAGGAAATGGTATTTTAAGTACAAACACATTCTCCGGAGGAACAATTCAAACTACGGCTACAGGGCCAGCCCAGTTATCATTACTCCTAAATGCCAACGGAGGTGATGTAACATTAGGAAGTGGTTCGACACTAGATTTTAGTTTCGCTGCAGGAAGTGATTTAGGCATAGTTAATATTTTCCCTTTGATTAATAATGCAAGCGACATCGTCGGGGTCGGAGTAGAGAGTGGATTTGAGAATTTTATTCTTTCTGGTTTGCCAAGTGGAGCTAGAGGATTTTTTGATGTCACTACAGGAGAGCTTTTTGTGTCTTCTGCTAATGGCGTTCCCGGAATAAGTTCAAACTCTGCCGC
>JALZVA010000147.1 GCA_023301335.1 Akkermansiaceae bacterium | reverse complement strand
CGATCATGAGATACGCCGCTACTGGCACGGCAATCAATAAGTATTTCTTAGCGGCCTCAAACTCTCCTAGATACATGGACAAATACCCTAAAGGATTTCCCTCCATTCCTGGAATAATTAATAGCCAAAACCATAACATGCCAATGCCTAACAGCACTGATCCTAGCGGTATGTTACGTGGAAATTTTACAAGAAAAGCCTTTGCTTGTTCTTTTTTAATCAACATCCAAAGATGAAATATAATCAACCATGCCGCTAAAGCATAGCCGGCGATGTTCATGGGTAATAATTCGTAAGGGTGGAGCATATGAAAAAGATAATTGCTTGGCCGGATGATTACGTCATCCTAGGCGGTAGGTAAAGACTTATTCCTGAGGAGCTTGATCAGGTTCTTCCTCTGAAAGATCAGATTCTACCTGTTCTGACTCTTCTTCCTTTTTCGAAGAGAAGTTCTCTGGTCGGCGTCCCACGGTCTCCTCTAAATAGTCTCTAAAGTCTTCCATTCCTTCTCCTTCCCCTGCGGCCATTGGGAAAATACGTAAATTGGGGAAACGAGCACAGAAATTTTTATAGTTTTCCTCAGACTCAGGCAAATCCATTTTGTTGGCGACCACGACCCACTCAAATTTAGCTAGATCCTCATCGTACATCTTCACTTCCTTACGTAGCGTCTCAAGATCCTCGATTGGATCACGCATATCCACTCCCGCCATATCAATCACAAAAATGAGGATGTGGCAGCGTGTGATGTGTCTTAAGAATTCATGCCCAAGCCCACGGTTTTCATGTGCTCCTTCTATCAGTCCAGGGATATCTGCCACTGTGCAGCGCTTGTAGCCTTCAAACTCGACCACCCCTACCATCGGCTGAAGAGTGGTGAAGGGATACGCGGCAATCTTCGGCGTGGCAGCAGAAAGCTGACTCACCAACGTTGATTTTCCAGCATTGGGAAAACCCACCATCCCAGCATCCGCAATGCGGCGTAGTTCAAAATAATACACTCCCTCACCTCCTTCAGTCCCTAGCGTATGCTCTTCAGGAGCTCTATTCACAGAGGACTTGTAGTGCCAGTTCCCTTTTCCACCCTTTCCTCCTCCACAGATGACAAATTGCTCTCCATAGGTAGTGAGATCTGCCACGGGTTCTAAATCAATTCCTTCTTCTGACCTCTCCATTTCAACCGCTTCCGCAACGGTCATAGCAGAGCTCTTATAAATCACTGTTCCAGGAGGAATCTTCGCGATGCGTGTCTTCCCGTTTTTCCCGTGCTTTCTAGCACCTGCTCCATGCCCACCGGGCTTAGCAACTAATTTGGGATCATAGAAAAATTCTTTAAGGTTATCCGTATGTGGGCTGACCTCAAGGATCACATCACCTCCGTCACCTCCATCACCTCCATCAGGTCCCCCTTTCGGTAAGTACTTTTCTCTGCGAAAGTGGACCACGCCATTTCCTCCGTCTCCAGCTTTGCAGTAAATTCTAATATTATCGATGAACATGATGATTGAAGTAGCCTTAAGGCTGTTAGTCGTTTTTAAAACTGTGTTATTTACTCTTTGTTAAGAGTCTTGATTACATGGTCATTCCACCATCACAAGCCATCACCTGACCAGTGATGTAGCGTGCTTCCTTACCCGCTAAGTAGAGAACAAGAGAAGAAATATCATCCGTGACCCCGAGCTCACCAAGAGGAATGTTCTTTAGCACTCCATCTTTCTGCTCATCGGTAAGCACGTCAGTCATATCCGTCTGGATAAAGCCTGGAGCTACCGCATTACAGCACACCTTACGTCCCGCAAGCTCACGTGCGACGGCTTTGGTAAAGCCGATCAAGCCTGCCTTACTAGCAGAATAATTTGTCTGTCCAGGGTTCCCAATCAGGCCGATCACCGAGGCAATGTTGATAATTCGAGGATCTTCAGCTTTCATCAGTGGCCGCTGAAACGCCTTCACCATATTGAATGCTCCTTTCAGATTTGTATCCAGCACCGTGTCCCAGTCTTCTGATTTCATCCGCATGAGTAACCCATCACGTGTAACACCGGCATTGTTCACTAAAATATTAATCCCTCCTAAATCTGTAATAATCTGCTTCCCCAGCTGCTGCACAGCCTCATGGTCTGCAACATCAATTGCATATGCTTTAGCCGATTCAGGAAATTCCGCATTAATCTTCTCAGCCGCTCCTCCACAACTCCCCTCACTTCTGCTAATCACAGCCACCTTTGCTCCCTCAGCAGCAAAGCTTCTCGCAATCGCATAACCAATCCCACGCCCCGCGCCCGTAACTACCGCTACTTTATCTGTAAATCTTCCCATACGCTATTGCTGCCACGGAACCCTCCCCCTGGCAAGGCGAAACAGCTCTTATACAACCTGAAATAAAAAAGAAATTGAGGACCGCGCTAAGTTAGATAGGTGATATTAAAATTTCAGGGGTATCCCCTTCCTCGATCTTGGCTTAACTGATTTTTCCCAACGATGGGTTAAACCTGCCCAATGTATGGAGCTAGGCTAAACCTTATTATAAATAGGTAATTGGAGAAGACCCCCACATCTAGCAAGGGAGTATGATTAAGAGTAAATTAATTAATTGAGCACAGCCCTTACTTAAGCTCCTTCTTCAGCATTTTGTATGTCTTTTTCTGGGTTTTATTCATTTTATTAACGAGTTTCGCTGGAAAAATGGTTGAAGCAAGGTCTTTTCTGTTAGCTACAGTAAGGTATTTCATCGCACGTAAATTCATTCTTATCATAAAGGACGGTTTCGGCGTAGGGCTCTCCTCAAACACGGCGTTCATGAGCTGATAGTTTTTTATCATGCTATCATAATCACCCGTGAGAGCGGCTATATGGGCTCTGTCTGATAACAACACTGCTTTGAAGGACGGGACTTTGATTTGTATTTCACCGCTATTCAGTAAGTCAAGGGCTTGCTGTGAGGTGTAGAGCCCGTGATCTATCATTGTATCAAGTGCTCCTCCGAGGGATTGTAAGGTAACTACATCTCGCTGGAATTGGGCAGTATTTAGAAGACGAAGAACCAATGGACTAGTGTCTCTTAAGCTGTTCTTAAACCCGCTGGAACCGTAGTGATGAACATCAGTAGCAAAGGTTAAAGGAAGTGTCTTTTTCCCGTGATTTAGTGGAACCTTTTTCTTCTTACTCATCTTTGCAGTAAAATTTTTAAGATCAGATTCTTTACCTAAATCGTAGTGAATATATTTACAAAATTCTTCACTATTAAATGCCATTAATTGTTTGTTTCCTTTATACCGAAGAGCAGGAAATAAATTCAAACACGCTGCAATTGTTTCTCGATAAATAGGAAGTAGCTCAATAACCAAAGGATCGTCTGTTCCTTTTCCATAAAGAGTATGGACAGCACCCAATGTAGTTTCAATAACGTCTTCGACGAAGTAGATTTCTTGTATATAACTGACTTTTTCTTGTGTGGCGAATTTATTTGCCTGATCAATAAATTCTCGAAGGTATGGCTGGTTATTAGTATAAACGGCATTACTGAGGCAGACTCTCATGCGTTGGCGATCTTTATACTCTACTTTTTCAGACGTAATTAATTTAACAAAATGCTCAAGAGAGCTTGTACTTTTATTTTTTTCAAAATAAGGCTGAAGCTTTGTAAAATCACTGGGCTCTAAGATATTCCACTTTTCCATCGGTAAAAGCAGGATATTTGTATTCAGAGGGAAATTGGGATCTGCTTTTTGTGCCAAGTCAAGAATTTGACCGTATCTTTCAGAGGCGGTCGTTTTTGAAACCGATTTGAGTAATGATCCATCGGGAGTGTGAAGCAGGTATGCCACCATCGCTTTTTCTTCAAGATTTTTATACCGTTCAAGGAGCTTTGGTAAATTCTCTTCTGCTTCAGCGGAGTGGAAGACCCTCGGGTGTGAACGAGTAACACTAAGAGCTGAGCCCTGAGGCATAACTTTAAGAATGGCATCAAAGTGGCCATGTTTTAAAAGGATCTGAGCAATACTGGCAAGGCCTTTAACCTGTCGGGGATACTTGATTACAGCATCGCTAATCAGCTTCGCGCCTTTTGCACTTGAGCTAGCCCCGATGGCTAGATTTTCGACATGATTACGATGCATATTACCGCCTTTTGCGATAAATTCCATTGCTGTGTAGAAGCCCTTCCCAGCGGCATGGGCTAAAGCTTCTTTTTTATCTGGGCTTAATACATGAGAGCCCATTCTTAACTGAAGGATTAGACGCGTATCAGAGGATGTGTGATGTTTAACATCAGTGTTTACCGCCTCAATGAAGGTATCTGCTGCAAATTCAATAGATTTTGGGGATATCTCATGATGCAAAACAGTTAGAGCCTCAGGATTCATATAGAGGGCACTTGCCATGAGAATGCGGTTTTTAAGCTTAAAGCCTTTTGCATCTTCTATCAATTTTTCAACCTTAGGCCGTATATTTGCTCTATTATTGAAGATATTAGTTTCGGGGTATTCAAAGTACTTGTTTACTTTAGAAGAATAGCGAGCTAGGTAAAAGTCAAATCTACTGCAGTTTTTAAGCCAATCGTAGAATTCATTTTCTTTAGCATCACTCCCCATGAGTGAACTAATAACCTTTTCAGTTGCATTTGGATAAAAATGCAGCTTCTTATGATATCCTTGGCTATTAAAGTAAACAAACCAAGCAGATTTGAAAAACTCGGCGTATTCAGGATCTTCAATTTTAGCATATTCTTTGGCGTACTCTTTAATGATTTTAGGGACTGCTGTTTTTTGATCTTTTGCGATAGATTTATCAAAGGACCAGTTCACTGGCATCGTATGAGGAATTGCACTGATAATATTGAGTTCCAAATAGTCTTCTCTTTTTTGGAGGTGATAGACGAGTTTGAGTAGATCTTTGGGATAAACACGCTCATTCCGTAATGGCTCTATAACTCGATCAATCAACGCATCTTGGAGCACTGTCACGTGGTATGTTTCAGGAGTGTATTGGCGCTCGAATTCAGGTGTGTTTTTTATAAGATCAATATAGTGATCGATGATTTTATAACAGTTTTCAGGATTTGACTGAATACGGGATTTTATCAGTTTGCTGACAGTTCTTCCAAGCGAGTAGGTGCTTGTATTTTGAACAGGAGCCTTGAGAGCTAAGAAGTTGTCAAATTCATTAGATTCATTTTGTTTAAGCTGCTCTTGGTTTAGAGGTAGGTTCTTATCTAATCCTTCTAGCCTGAAAGCAGCTAGAGCCTCGTTATTTTGATTCAAGCTTAGAGTATCCACGAGAACTTGCTTGAAGGATGTAGGACTATTGATGATCAGCTGTTTGTTGTCTTTACAAAATTGAGAAATGGAAATCCTATCTAAGAGTAAGAGGCTAACCTGGGCCGAAAGTTTACGATCATCATTGATTTTTTTGAGCTTCTCTATGACTTCATCCACCGTCTTATTCTCTTCTCCTGAAGAGAAAGAGTATCGAGTTGATTTCAATTGACGTATCATCAGAGCCCAATCAGTAGTAGCTGTGTCCTCTAGTCTATTATCGTTGAAGTAGTATGAACTATTTGGGTACTTCGCCTTCAATTTTTCAATAAGATTTGGGCTGATTAGATCAAGCGATTTCACTTTAATTTCAGAAGGCTGAGCTAGGAAGCTAGCATCTTTAAAAATGTCCAACCAACCGTCAGCATCATAGGATGTTTGGTTAGAATTTGAGCTATAAGAATTTAAGTTAAATTGGCCGGTTAAAAAATATGGGTAATTAATAGAATTGATAAAATTAACCGCCATTGCTGTAGCCTTGGGGTTTTGA
>JALZVA010000146.1 GCA_023301335.1 Akkermansiaceae bacterium | reverse complement strand
TGAATAAAGCAACTGTCTTTCCGGGGCTTCAAATTAAGGTTCTAACAACCGTCTTTAAGGCTCTACCCATGCCACTCCTCCGTATGGTGATGGGGAGACGCCCACGTAGAGTTGACTAGCCTATTTAGTCGTTTTTGACTCTTCGGAGAGGAAAAATATCTACAGACACCGAGTGTCCGATGAGAGAGGAGACGGGGTCTCCCTGAGGTTCCTTAAATTGGCATAATGAGAAAGTACGTGTCGAGTAAGTCGATGCGTCAGCCGGGGCGTATTGATAGGGTGTATGGTGCACCATCCCTTCATACAGCTCCCCACGTTTAGTGCTGTAGAGTCGGTAGCGTTCGAGGAGGAAAAATTCGAAGGAGCCAGCTTCGGCAGTCTGATAGTGCTGGGCTGATGAGGGATAAGTGAAGTCCTGTTGAGTTTTATCTCCTTTCCGTCGAGAGTGGTAATGGAGAATGTCGCCTCTTTTTTCCGTGGACATCTTCGCATGGTGGTAAGGAAGGTTGAAAAGTAAGCGGGCTAGTTTCACCGCTAACCATTGGTTACACTCAAGGGTGAAAAACCAAACCCCTGGCTCTCCGCGCTCATCGTAAACATAAGTACGGAGATTAATTTCTTTAAACCAAGAAATCCCTGGGACAGGAGGGCAGCCCACTGGTCTAATCTGTTCCATGTAGAAGGGGACTAAACCTAGGTAGGCTTTCTCCTCAAAGGTATCCACGAAGAGCCCTTCGGGCAGACGTTGTTGAAGAATTTCAGGAGTTACCTCCCAATGTAGGAATAAGAGCTTACTCCAGACTTGTTTCATCACCGCGGCACCTGTTGGTCTTTCTCTAGCTGCGAGGCGCTGGGCATGGGTGGGAAACTGAGGCATAAAGTATAAAGAAGTTTTAGAGAATAGTCGGCGAAGATCAATTCTATAAAAGCTTAACTTTTTATCTGAGAGATGATTCACGTGCTCATTGAAGGCATGGTTTGCTATATTTTATAAGATTCACCCCTCCATGACTCTCTTTGGAAACCTTACCCATGATTCACTCGTATTCCCAGATTGACTTCAGCCTTGATTTAGCAGAGATTTCACCACCTCATTGAACCCGAGGAACATGTTTAATGGCACAGAATTTATACGAGAAAGTATGGCAGGCACACACCGTTGGGAGCCTAGAAGATGGGCGGACACAGTTGTTTATAGGCAGTCATCTGATTCATGAAGTAACCAGTCCACAGGCATTTGGAATGCTTCGTGATTTATCCATTGGAGTGAAGTATCCACATCGCACCTTTGCCACAGTAGATCACATTGTCCCAACCGATAATCAACAGCAGCCTTTTGCAGATCCTCTCGCTGATGCGATGATTAACGAGTTGAAAAAGAATGTCGAAGAGCACGGCATTAAATACTTTAGCATCTCTACAGGGAAGCAAGGGATTGTCCATATGGTAGGACCTGAGCAGGGTATCACCCAGCCAGGCAGCACTATCGTGTGTGGAGACTCACACACAGCCACGCATGGAGCTTTTGGAGCGATCGCTTTCGGGATTGGAACCACGCAGGTGAGAGACGTGTTAGCCACCCAGACGCTAGCGATGGATGAGCTCAAGGTGAGACGCATTGAGGTGAGCGGAAAGTTGAAGCCCGGTGTTTATGCTAAAGATGTGATCCTTCACATTATCAGACAGCTAGGAGCGAAGGGTGGGATAGGCTACGCCTACGAATACGGTGGAAATATTTTTGAAGAAATGACCATGGAAGAGCGGATGACAGTCTGTAACATGTCCATTGAAGGCGGTGCACGTTGTGGGTATGTGAATCCAGATCAGACCACCTTTGATTACCTCAGAGGGCGCCCCTATGCACCTGCTGAAGAGGACTGGGACGAAGCTGTAGAAGCTTGGAAGGGCTTTTCCTCAGACCCTGGTTGTGACTATGATGATCTAGTACAAATCGCTGCCGAGGATATCGAACCAACAGTCACCTGGGGCATCTCTCCAGATCACGGCATAGGTATTTCAGAGACGATTCCTGATCCGACTTTAGCGAGCACAGATGCTGAGAGAGTAAGCATAGAAGAGGCATTGGAATACATGAAGCTTCCTGCGGGCACTCCGATTAAGGGCATTCCCATTGATGTTGCGTTTTTGGGTTCATGCACGAACGGACGACTCTCGGATTTCCGTGTTGCCGCTGAAATTTTGAAAGGTAAAAAAGTGGCAGATGGAGTGAAAGCCATCGCTGTTCCAGGTTCTCAGATCACCGCCATTCAGTGTGAGAACGAGGGAATTGCAGACGTCTTTAGAGAAGCAGGCTTTGAGTGGCGTGCTGCTGGTTGTTCCATGTGCTTAGCAATGAATCCTGACAAGCTGATCGGAGACCAAATCTGTGCATCTTCTTCTAACAGAAATTATAAAGGTCGCCAAGGCAGCCCAGTAGGGAGAACTATCCTCATGAGCCCGGTCATGGTCGTAGCCGCTGCAGTAGAAGGTAAGATAGCTGATGTGCGGGACCTCTAGAGGATGGTGATCATACGTTCCATCGTTGCTGTATTACTCTGTCTGAGTTGCTTAATAAACAGCTCTTGGGCAGCAGACGCTAAGTCTCAGAAATACCCGACGGAGCCTTTCTTATGGAAACTAGAAGGAGGAGGAATCATGAGTGAGGTTTATTTGTTTGGAACCGTTCACTTTTCTGATCCTCGTGTGGTAAAGCTTCATCCAATAGCTGAGTCAGCATTCCGTAAAGCGCACAGAGTTTATACCGAATCTGACCTTTCTAGGCGTGGGACAGAAAAATTACAAAAATTTATCATGCGCAGTCCACGCACCACGTTATCCTCTTCACTAGGAAAGAACTTAGTAATGAAAGCGGAAGCTGAGCTGAAGGCCCTCTCTGCAAAACGTTCATTAGAATCCTTTGAAAGACAAAAGACATGGGCCTTGTGGTCGGTTTTAGGCCACTTGGTAAATTGCGGAGAAGGACGGAGATCTTTAGAC
>JALZVA010000145.1 GCA_023301335.1 Akkermansiaceae bacterium | reverse complement strand
ATGACTCGTGCTTTCCGCATTTTTTTTAACGGAGTATCGACAAATTTTTGCCCGATCAGAGTAGAGCCCTGACGGATAAAAGCGTGGGAGATAAACTCTCTTCCTTCCTCTGGGCTAATGACCGACGCCAGTGTCACGCGGTCAGGGAGGAGCTTCCTCCCAATGGTGACTAAATAGACAAAAGTGATCGCCACAAAGACTAAGCCCAGTGGCATGATTACAAACATGTTATCCAGTTCGTTAGTCAGGCCTTCTTTCCCGATCATATCTGCGTAAATCCCTGAAGCCAGAAGGTTGGTAGAAGTCCCGATCAGAGTCATCGTGCCACCTGCAATCGCGGCATAGGAGAGAGGGATGAGGAATTTAGAAGCCTTGTAGTCTTTTTTTCGACAGATCGCTAAAAGAATAGGCATGAACACGACCACTACAGGCGTGTTGTTCACAAAGCCAGAGAGCAGTGCCACGATGATGATCATGACCACTAGCATCTTCTTTGCTGATGAGCCGGCTACCCTCTCAAACCAGTTACCGAGAGATTCGATCACTCCTGTGGTCTCCAGTGCGGCACTCAGGATAAACATACAAGCGATCGTGATGGGGGCGGGGTTCCCAAACACCCGGAGCACATTATTATCTACGTTAAAGTCCCCGGACATGACGAGGATGCCTTTAAACACACATGCCATCAAAGCCCCGATAGCAACTAGTTCAGCTGAGACCCATTCCTTTGCAAACGCCAAAAAAACGACGAACACGAGGATGATGAGAAAAATTTTATCTGCGCTGTCAAACATGAGCTTTACTGTAACTGGGAGATTAGACCTGATGGGGAACCTTGAAAAGGACTATTTGGAGCATCTTGAAAGTGGAGAAAGCTTTTTTAGGACTTGTAAAAAGTATAGGGAACTGCTGTTTTTAAAGCACCATAGAGCTATTTAAACTCACTATTGTAGCAAATATGTGACTATTAGCGTAAAGAAATAGTCAAATAATCTGTAGAATCGCATCATTGAAGAAAAATGTAGTTATCGCCTGTGGCGGCACTGGGGGGCACCTCTTCCCTGGTGTAGCAGTGGCCCAAGAAATGAAGTCACGAGGGCATGCAGTAAGGCTGTTGATTTCAGAAAAAAAAGTCGATGCGGCTGCTTCGAAAAAATACGGAGAAGACCTTCAGTTTGACTCTGTAGCTGCGATCGCTAAGCCCAAAACGCTTTCTCTCAAGATGATCCCCTTCCTAGTGAAATTCTGGAAGACTAAAAGCTACTGCTCCAACTTACTAAAAAAAGCACAGGCAGACGCGGTGATCGGGATGGGTGGATTCACCTCCATGCCTCCTGTGATGGCGGGTAAAAAGCTCGGGCTGAAGTGCTTTGTGCATGATTCCAATGCGCTCCCAGGAAAGGCAAACCGCCTCACTGCACGCTATTGTGACAAGATTTTTATCGGGATGGAAGCTGCACAGCAGTATTTCTCTGGTTGCCCTGTCGTGCATACGGGGACTCCTGTGAGAGAAGAGATAGAGGCCTTGCCCACTCGGCAAGAGGCGGCACAGAAGCTCGGTGTGGATGCTGAGAAAAAGACAGTTTTAGTCATGGGCGGAAGCCAAGGGGCAAAGAAGCTCAACTCTATTGTCGTAGAAGCCTCAAAAGCGATGCCTGATGTGCAGTTTATCCACCTCACCGGAAGCTTTGATTACCAACGAGTGAAAGAGGAGTTAGGAGACTGCCAGAATCATCATTTGATCGAGTTCTGTGATGACATGCCTGCGGTGTATGCGGTTTCAGATTTATCTGTGTGTCGGAGTGGTGCCTCTAGCATGACTGAACTTAGTTACATTGGACTGCCGTCCATCTTAGTTCCCTATCCCTTTGCTGCGGATGACCACCAGACATTTAATGCAGAGGAATTCGTTAAACATGGTGCAGGAGTACTCTGCCAAGAAGCAGATCTTGATGGAGGTGCATTAGTCGCCGAAGTCTCCGCCATTTTAGAACATCCAGAGACATTGAAAAAAATGCAGGACGCCTGTGCAAACGTAGCTGTGAAAGATGCAGCGGAGCGTATTTGTAAGGCAATCGAAAGTAGTTTTTAGCCTTATTATCCGCCCAATACATGACCATTGACGAATTAAGTAAACGCCTCATTGATAGCTCGACTCCCTTGAAGATTCATTTGATTGGAGTGGCTGGCTCAGGTATGAGTGGCCTCGCCCTCCTCCTGATTGGAATGGGGCATGAGCTTTCTGGCTCAGATCGAGTGACCTCGGATGAGACCCAGCGGATGCAGGGCTTAGGGCTGAAATTTTCTAGCCCCCATTCAGCAGAGTCGGTAAAGGGAGTAGATATAGTGGTGTATTCCTCAGCGATCCGTCCCACTAATGTCGCAAGAGCCGCAGCAGATGCTCAAGGCATTCGCTGTATGAGAAGAGCTGAGTGCCTAGCTGCTATCCTCGGGACGAAAAAAGGTGTGCTGATTTCAGGAACACATGGGAAGACCACCACCTCGGCAATGAGTGCACACTTGATGCGGCGTGGTTCTGTTCGTCCAAGCCACTACGTAGGGGCAGAGATCCCTGTGCTCGGGAGTAATGCTCACTGGGATCAGGAAGGGCAGTATATGGTTGCTGAAGGAGATGAATCTGATGGTACCCTACAGTTATATGCTTCTGAGCATATGGTTGTGCTTAATATCGAGGAAGAGCATTTGGATTTTTATGAGAGAGGCCTTGAGCAGATTAAAGAAGTCTTCTCCACCGCTATTTCTAAGACCAGAGGCTCAGTGATTTATTGTAAGGAATGCGAGGTTGCTAAGGAACTTTGTGCGCCCGCCTCCGGGTCCATTTCTTACGGCTGGGAAGATGCAGACTACACGGCCTCTAATGTTTTAGAGCAGGGCGGATCAGTAGGCTATGATGTGTATAAATTTGGGGAACTCCTCGGACGTGTTGAGCTCGGGGTGCCGGGGCGTCACAATGTGCTGAACTCTCTAGCCGCGATCGCTGTAGCAGAAGTGACAGGTGTGAAATTCAATGATGCCGCACGTGCGCTATCCACCTTTGCCGGGGCAAAACGTCGTTTTGAAACCAAGTACCTCACCGATCGACTACGGATTGTAGATGACTACGGGCATCATCCGACTGAGCTCGCTGCCACACTACAGACAGCAAGATCGCTGAACCCTAAACGTATCGTGGTGTTATTTCAGCCGCACCGTTTTACACGGACCCAGAAGCTTGCCGTTGAGTTTGGAGAAGTGTTACAGCAAGCAGACTCAGTTTTTGTAGCAGATGTTTACCCAGCTTCAGAACCTCCTATTCCAGGGGTGACAGGGCAGACGATTGTCGATGCCATGCAGGAGTCTGGAGACACACCGGCAAAGTTTATTGGAGGTGTGGACACGGCTCACCATCACGTAGGGAATACACTGAAACCAGGAGACCTTTTAATCACGCTCGGCGCAGGGAATGTCCACGAGGCGGGGACAAAGATTACCCGTGATATGACGGTGTTAGAAGACCTTGACCGTTACGCGCATTCTGAGCACCTCAAAATGTCTCTATATGAACCTATGCGGAAGCATACGACCATGCTCGTTGGTGGCCCCGCACAGTTTTGGATAGAGCCACAGACTTTCGAAGCCTGTGCGAAGATTGTCAGTTTTTGTAGATCGCGTGGTATCCCTGTCCGTTTTATCGGGCGTGGTTCTAACTTACTAGTACGTGCAGGCGGAATACGTGGTGTCGTTATCCACCCTAATAAAGGTAAGTTCTCTGAGGTAAGTGTAGAGGGAGATACGATCACAGCAGGAGCGGGAGCGAGATTTAAAAAACTTGCCTCTGTGGCGATGCAGCATGGCTTGAGTGGCTTTGAGTGGATGGAAGGCATCCCAGGAAATGTAGGTGGTGGACTGCGCATGAATGCCGGAGCCATGGGGGTAGAAACCTTTGACCAAGTCGTAGATGTAACCTTCTTAGATGAGGATGGGCAGATCCGCACACGAGGTCGCGCAGAGATCGAATCATTCTATAGAAATGTTCCTGAACTACAGAGGAACTACGCGCTCTGTGCCACATTTAAAGGAACAAAAGGTGATCCAGAGGCGATTAAACAGCTCATGGAAATCTCTAAAAATAAACGCCAAACCTCACAACCAGTGGCGGCAAGTGCAGGTTGCATCTTTAAGAACCCTAGCCCAGATCTCCCAGCTGGGATGCTAGTTGACCAGTTAGGAATGAAAGATGTCAATGTGAACAAGGCGCGTGTCTCTACTGTGCATGGCAACTTTATGGTGAACGAGGGAAAGGCAAATGCAGAGGATGTGTTAGAACTAATCGAATTGGTCAGAGACAAAGCAAGGGATGAACGGGGAGTAGAGCTCGAAACCGAAGTGCAAATCCTGGGGGACGATACAAATTTATTTTAATAGATAGATAAAACCTATCTGTGATGATGTAGAAAACAAGTAATGGCAACAATTGAAAATTTAAAGATAGCGGTGCTGATGGGTGGACCGGGGTCAGAGCGTGAAGTTTCTCTCGCTTCAGGAAAAGCCGTCTTCGCGGCACTTCAGGCGGAAGGGCTCGATGTCGTGGCTGTGGATGTGACCGAAGCGAAGCTGGATCTCCCAGAGGGAACAGGTCTTGCCGTGAATGTGATCCATGGAACCTTTGGCGAAGATGGACAACTTCAACGTCTGTTAGAAGAGCAGGGGATGCCCTACACCGGTGCAGGATCTGCTTCGAGTGAACTCGCCTTTGATAAAGTAGAGAGTAAGAAAGTCTTTGTAGAAAAAAATGTGCCGACGCCATTGTGTGAGATTGTGAACTGTAAGGAAGGTGTAAGTTTCCCTGAAATGTCTCTCCCTTATGTGGTGAAGCCACCGCGTGAGGGTTCGAGTGTGGGGGTGCATATCGTGAAGACACAGGAAGAGGCGGAAGCCGCACTAAATGATGCCGCACAGTATGGAGACGAAGTCCTCGTGGAGCAATTTGTTGAAGGGAAAGAACTCACAGTAGGCGTTCTTGATGGAGAGGCATTTCCGATTGTGCATATCGTTCCTCGTAGTGGATTCTATGACATCACGAATAAATACCCTTGGATGACAGGAGAGGGAGGCACAGATTATTTCTGTCCTGCTGATTTATCTCCAGAGGTGACCGCTGCCGTGCAAAAGGCCGCTGTGGATGCCTATCAAGCACTCGGGGTAGAAGTCTATGCCCGCGTTGATGTCCTTTTAGATGCGGATGAAAACCCATATGTGTTAGAGGCAAATACGATTCCTGGAATGACGGAAAGTAGTCTTTTACCAAAGTCCGCTCAAGAAGCTGGATATGCATTCGGAGCTCTGTGTAAGAAGATCGGAGAGATCTCTCTTGCGACCCCGCGCTAGTGCTGGAGAAGACAAATAGAAGCAATCTGTTTACCTGATAAGCAGATTGTTAGCTTGCTATAGATATAGTGCTTTCCAAGGGTTCCCGGAATATGGCATACATTGGTGCCCATAAACGTTAAAAGCATGTTGCAGAAGCTTCCCATTGTTACCTTATGTAAAGACCTTATCAGGATGAAGTGCTCTTGGCCTGTAAGGGTTGTGTGCATGGTGGTAGTCGTCATTGGAGTTAATTTAGTGTCGATTTTCTTTTCTCAGAGCTCTGCGCTAAGAGTGATGCATGCTTTTCACCTGACCTCTGATCATTATGCCTGGTGGGTGCTAGAGCAGGTGTCTCCACGGATGTATACGTTTTCTAATAAGGCGAAAAAAACGGTAGAGGAAAAAGCAAAAAGGGATAGACAGGTGAACCATTATCCGACTCGAGTCATGACCTTTGTGCATCGACCTGAGGAACTACAGGGCTCTCCTGTGTATAGGATTAGCAGTGCGTATAGAGGGGTGTACCTGGAAACATATTTTTTGGCCGAGACAGGAGAAGGCAATCAAGTAGAGCTGGTGCAAGTGAAGCAATCCAAGAGTGATGAAAAGTAAGCAATACAAAGCGTATAGGATTGGCTTACTTTTTGTGCTACTAGCGACTTATATTAAGTTCTTCTTTTTTTTACCGATGTTTAGAGAGAACTTGCAGGTGAAGCTACAGGTATCTGATCTTTTCCCAGGGGTGCTGTCATCGACTCCCTTTTTATTCGTGTGTTATTTTTTACCACTACTAACACTCATATGTTTCTTTGTGAAAACGAAGTGGGTGTACGTGAGCTCCGCACTGCTAGTGGTGCTCTGTTCTCTGTTCTTTGTCCTTCATCTGGACACGTATAATGATGCTACCTTTAAGACGACTCTATGGGCAGGTATCTGGCTCTTTCTCTTGGCATGGAGCCCTTTGGAGAAAGGAAACGAAACCCTACAGCTGATTGGGTTAGGGCAGTTGATTATCGCCATGATATTTTTAGGCGGGTTCGTGGGGAAGCTGACCTCAGAGTATTGGAGTGGGGAGGCTCTTTACGCTATTTATTTTCTCTATAAAGAGACCTTTCCTTACCCGATTTTAAGAGAACTACTTGAGCTGGAGACGGTGCGTGAGATAGCTAAATATTTTTCGATAGGTGTCATTGTGACTGAGGGAGCGATGGCTCTATCTTTTCTCCTTCCTGTGAAACCATTTGTAATTGTCGGTGTGCTGGTATGCACTGGGATAGTCTTATTTTCCCACCCCTATTTATTTTCTGTCATGGGACCATTAATCGGCATGATCCTATCGATCCACTTCCTGAACAAGGAAGATGACGGAAACCTTTCCGCAGCATAAAAATTTCCTTATCAAACCGCTTGGGCTTGCTAGCGTAGACCCCATGAGCAATCTTCACATTCTTGGCCTCACTGGAGGCATTGCTACAGGGAAATCCACGGCGATGAAGATCATCCAAGACCTTTACCCCTCTGCGGTGGTCTTCGATGCAGATGCACACGTGAAAGAGCTCTATACCTCTGAGATATTACTCACGGAGATACGAGAAAGCTTTGGAAATCAATCAGTCGTGAACGGTGCGCTAGATCGGGACTTCCTACGGGAGCTGATATTTAAAAACCCGGAGGCAAAAAAGCAGTTGGAAGCACTAGTGCACCCTAAGGTGAGAAAAGATTGTCTTGCATTGTTGGAAAAAGCACAGCAAAATCCGACAGCGACATTGTTCATAGCTGATGTACCACTTCTCTTTGAGAGAGGTTTCGACTTTGGTCAGCAGTTAAATCTGGTAGTAGCCGTTTCACGAGAGACTCAGATTTTAAGACTAAAGCAACGCAACGGGTTCGATGACGCGACGGTCCTAGCCATTCTTGAGGCACAATTACCCATTGATGAAAAAATCATTCGTGGTGACATCGTGTTTTGGAATGAAGGACCCCCAGAAATGTTGGAAAGACAACTCCAGCGTTTCTTCCATAACCTATTACATATGAACGAAGAAATTTCTATCGATAACATGAATGAAGAGTTCTCAGCTTCTAAGGAAGCCAAGAACACTCAGTCAGATGTGGCCAAAAGCCCCGAAGACACGCCTACTGAAGCGGTCGAAAAAACTGAACCTGTGGAGCCAGAGAAGCCCAAGTATGACATCCCTGAAGCGGTTGACATTAATGAGTTCCGCGCCAGATCACTCGCAGAGCTTTATCTGATTCTTGAAGCTCTACCAGTGAGAATCCAGGCAAACTCGACAAAGGCACAGTTGGTCTTTGATATCATCACCTTCTACGGAAAAGAAGGCTGTGAGATCACAGGCACAGGAGTGTTAGAGCAGGCAAAGGAAAATTACGGAATGCTACGTGACCCCATCAGATCATTTAAAACTTCCCCAGATGATCTGTATCTCAGCGGAGAATTTCTCAAAAAATATGACCTCAAACCAGGCCACTTAGTAAAAGTAAAAATCCGTGCCCCTAGACCACGTGATAAGTATCTATCAGCCTCTGAAGTGGTCACCATAGAAGGTATCAATCAGGAAGACTTTAATGCTGGAAAGCATTTTGATAAACTCACTCCCTTGTTCCCAGAAGAAAGACTTATCCTAGATAATGGAGAAGAAGGAGGGAAAGCAGTGAGAATCGTAGATCTCGTAGCTCCGCTCGGAAAAGGACAGCGGGGACTGATCGTTGCCCCACCAAGAGGAGGGAAGACCATTCTATTAAAACAGATCGCTAAATCAATCGTGGCAAACCATCCGGAATCTCATCTCATTATTATGTTGTTAGATGAACGACCAGAAGAAGTCACAGATTTTGAAGATACCGTAGATGCAGATGTATTTGCCTCCACCTTTGATGAAGTCGCAAAACGCCACGCGCAGGTTGCAGACCTTGTCTTAGAAAGAGCTAAGCGCCTAGTGGAGCAGAAAAAAGACGTAGTGATTCTGTTAGACTCACTCACACGCCTCGCACGAGGACATAATAATGCACACGCAGGAGGCCCGATCGGATCAGGAGGCCTAAATCAGAATGCCATGCAGAAGAGTAGAAAATTCTTTGGCACAGCAAGAAATGTCGAAGAAGGTGGCTCGCTCACCATCCTCGCAACCGCACTAGTGGAGACAGAGTCTAAGATGGATGAAGTGATCTTTGAAGAGTTTAAAGGGACGGGGAACATGGAGATCCGCCTCGATAAAGATCTCGCAGAACGCCGTATTTTCCCTGCCATTCATATCCCACAGAGTGGCACGCGGAATGATGATAGGCTCTATCATCCGGATGAAATGCGGAAGGTCATCGAGATACGTCGCCACCTCGCAGCATTACCCGTAGGTGAAGCCGTGGAAGTCATGCTAAAGCAGTTAGCTGGCACGCAGAATAATGCAGAGTTCCTGATGCGTGGATTACGCTAATAATTAGCCTTTAGATACATGATTGATAATAATAAAGATCTCGATTCTTACCTCTCTTCGCTTAATGGCAGCTTCTTGGGAATGGACTTAGAAGCAGATAGTTTACACCGCTATGGTGACACACTCTGCCTGATCCAGTTCACCGACGGTGAGCAGCACCGATTGATTGATCCACTCGCCTGTGAAGACCTGACATCGTTACAGGAAAAGCTCCGAAGTGCAGAAATTTGGATGCATGGTGCAGACTATGACATGACCTTAATGAGAAAGGCATGGGACATGGTGCCTCAGTGCATTCTCGATACTCAAATAGCAGGCCGCCTGATCGGGGCAAAACGCTTTGGCTACGCCCACTTAGTAGAAGATTTTCTAGATGTTGCGCTAGATAAAGGCTCACAGAAAGCCGACTGGTCGATCCGTCCCCTCACCGATAAGATGCACGAATACGCACTTAACGACGTGGTGTACCTCAAGCCTCTTTCAGAAATTTTACTTCAAAAACTGCACGAAAAAGGACGCTACGAATGGTTCCTAGAGTCCTGTAAAGATGCCCAACGCCGCGCCACAGAACGCCCTCAGGATAAAGAAGACCCGTGGAAAATTAAAGGATCAGGAAAGCTCTCACCGAAAGGCTTAGCCTTCCTCAGAGAGATTTGGCAATGGCGTGAGGATGAAGCCAAAGCATGGGATAAGCCCCTTTTCATGGTGTGTTCGAATAAAAGCCTAATCGAATGGGTAAATATTCTAGCGGAAGATCAAATCCCGCAGTTACCGAAGCACTTTAGAAGCCAACGAGTGAATCGCTTCATCGCCGCATCTAATAAAGCAAAACGCTTAAAGCCTGAGGAATATCCAAAGAAGGAAAAAAGTGAGCGGACTAAGCGTGACCCAGAAGTGGAAAAGCGCATTGATTCCACGATTAAGAAAAAGAACGCACTGGCAGAAGAGCTCGGTATAGATTCCTCACTCCTCGCTAACCGAGCTACGATAGAGCTCGTGGTGCGTGGCCAGCTTGATGCGGAAGCCTCATTGATGACCTGGCAATACACGCTTCTTAAAAACATTTTAGAAGAAGCATAGGACAAAGTAGGGTAAAAAATCAAGAAACGGTTCGCGGTTCAGGAATGCATTTTAATTCTAAGCAAGATGAAAAAAATTCTTGTCAAAGTGCTATTCAAGGTTACTCTCCCGCCACCAGAAATGCTGGAGTGGCGGAACTGGTAGACGCGCCAGATTTAGGCTCTGGTGGGGTAATTCCCGTGCAAGTTCGATTCTTGTCTCCAGTACCATTCAAAAGAAGCCTGTAGTCTTTGTTCATTCAAAAGATTACAGGTTTTTTTATGCCCTAATAGCAGCGTGCACACCATTCCCATATGGGATCTCTAGAGAGAGGCAGGGCAGGGGAGGCAAGCTACCCTTATCTTTTATTCGCCTGGTTCTGTCTTAAAGACTTCGAAGCCACGAGCCAGATAGTTTTTGAGCGCATGCTCATGATCGTGAGTGCAGGTATGGAGCCATACCCTTCGCGTGCCTGTGAGCTGCCAAGCTTGTTCAACCGCCGAGGATAAAAGTGCCCCGCCAAACCCTCGACCGATCCACTCTGGAAGAAGACCAAAGTACACGATCTCAATTTCACCACCCTCTTGAGATGCCAGCTCGAAATAACCAACATCATCCCCATTTACCTGACCAATGAAAGTCTTAATAAGATTCGAATCGGCATAAGCTCGCCACTCATCCTCTGACCAACCAGCCCGATCCGTCCAGTTCCATTCTGCCCCAATAGCAGCATAAAATTTACGATTTAGATGATGATCAGACGCCTTAACAAGGGAGATATCAAATCCAGCCGGACACACACTCGACCTAAAAGAAGCAAAGTCCCGCATTTCCAAATAGAAAGTAGTACCCAGACTTGAGCTCATCATATTTGCTCGTCCCATCCGCTACGATCCCAGACTTGAGTTAAGCGTAGCCATACATCGTTATCCATATCTCGTTGCCAAATACCACCCAGCATATGACTAAATGTACCGCTACGTCGCGCTTCTATCTCAACTTGCTTTATCACAGTCTGGCCATGACGGACTAACAGATCTTCCATAGGACCCGCTGACAAAGAAGCCTTAATCGCATCCGAGTCATCGACGTTTAAAATAGCCTTAATCGTATCCAATGATTCTTTGGGGAATTTCTCAACAAGATCATCTAATAACATAAAGCTCCAGAATGACTCTTCCCGTTCTGAAGTTTCTGGCTTGGTATAG
>JALZVA010000144.1 GCA_023301335.1 Akkermansiaceae bacterium | reverse complement strand
TTTTCAATGTATCCAATACATATAAATCACTCAATTTTATGGAAACATCTCAAATAGATGGTGCTCAAGCACTCATTAAAACACTCGATGACTTAGGGATCGAGTATATTTTCGGTTACTCAGGAGGAGCGGCTCTTCCTATTTTTGACGCTCTTGAAACGGTCGAATCGAATATCAAATTTGTCCTCTCTCGCCATGAGCAAGGAGCCTGTCACATGGCAGATGGATATGCACGTGCTACAGGGAAGCTCGCCGTAGTCTTAGTAACCTCCGGCCCAGGAGCAGGAAACACCGTTACAGGTTTAATGACCGCACAGATGGACTCTGTCCCTATGCTCCTTATCTGTGGGCAGCAAGTATCCTGGATGCTAGGGAAAGACGCCTTCCAAGAAGCTGATATTTTTGGTATCACCATGCCTGTAGTCAAACACAACTACCTCGTAAAATCTACAAACGAGATCCCACGCGTTGCCAGAGAAGCTTACCATATTGCTACCACTGGCAGACCTGGACCAGTGCTAGTTGACATCCCTAAAGACTACTCTCAAGGCCCGTTCACAGGAGAAATGGAAGCTTCCATTGACCTTCCTGGGTATGATATTAAAGCGAGCCAAAGCGTTTGCCCAGAGGCTATCAAAGAAGCGGCAAAACTCATCTCTCATGCAAAACGTCCTCTCATTTTAGCAGGTCAAGGCTCGATGATCGCTGAGGCAGAGGAAGAACTTCTCGCCTTCGCTAAGAAAATTGACTGTCCAGTAACGACGACTCTCCTCGGCAAAGGAGTCTTTCCAGAAACTCACCCACTTGCATTAGGGATGTTAGGGATGCATGGTACAGCATACGCAAACAAAGCAGTCGTCGAATGTGATCTTCTTATTAACATTGGTTCTCGGTTTGATGATCGAATTATTGGTCAGGCAGATAAATTCTGTGCAAGCGCTCAGATCATTCACATGGATATTGACCCTGCTGAAATGAACAAGATGATCAGCCCCGATGTTCAGATTGTTACCGATGCCAAAGTAGGTCTTACAGCTTTAATCAAAGAGATAGCAACCAAGCAAAACCCTGACTGGAACACGCACCTCGATGGGTATAGAAAGAAGTTCCCTCTTGGGTATAAAAAACAAGGAGGCTTAAGAATGCAGCAAGTTATTGATGAGCTTAATATTCAAACTGAGGGGAAAGCGATCGTCTCTACAGATGTAGGCCAGCATCAAATGTGGGCTGCACAGTTCTACAAGAACGAGAACACGCGTAGTTGGCTTAGCTCTGGTGGAGCTGGGACTATGGGCTTCGGCTTCCCTGCTGCTATTGGAGCGGCTTTTGCATGCCCAGATAAAACTGTTATTTCCATTAGTGGAGACGGAGGTTTTCAAATGACTTTGTGCGAGCTCGCTACAGCAGCCATCCATAAACTCCCAATAAAAATTGTCGTGCTTAATAACCACTACCTCGGCATGGTGCGTCAGTGGCAGGAGCTCTTCTTTGATGACCGTAAATCTGGCGTTGACCTCGAAGGAAACCCAGACTTCGTAAAACTAGCCCAATCATATGGAGTGAAAGCCTTTAATATCAAACGTCCTGCCGATGTCTCCAAAGTCATCAAGCAGGCACTCGAATACAATGACGGACCTTGTCTTATTCACGCAGAGTGTACCAAGACCGACAACGTCTTCCCTATGATTCCTGCCGGCGCAGCTCTTGAAGATATGTTGATCGAACCACCTAAGTATAAGATGGATAAACCTATTGGTTCTACCTAAAAGACAAGTCCACTCATCTTTAAACATTTTAACCAGCACTTTCGATATGTCCAAAAATATTGTTACTACCGATACTCCAGAGATAAACCCAGATCTGGAACAACACACCTTATCCGTCTTCACTCATAATAGCCCAGGAACCTTGATGCGTATCACGCAGGTTTTTGCACGACGAGGCTTTAACATAGACTCACTCGTCGTCTCCACATCCAGAGATGAGCGTTATTCACGTATGACGATAGGTCTCACTGGCCGCTCTAATGGCCTTGAGCAAATTATCCTACAGGTGAATAAGCTCGTTGACGTGCTCCACTGCCATCAACACACGGAGGATAACTCCGTCGTTCGTGAGCTTCTCCTCATCAAGTTCCTCTGTAATAAGGCAGAGCGCACTGAGGCCCTCCAAATCATCGATCACTTTGGTGGTAAGGCAGTAGACCTCACTCCTGAATCCATGATCGCAATGATCACAGGAGACTCTGGAAAAGTAGATGCCGCAGTTAACCTCTTCACCCAGTTTGATATCATTGAAACTGTCAGAACGGGTAAAGTTGTCATGGCCAGAGGAGAACAGGAAACCTAAGATCAGTCCTCTAACAGCACAGCCGATGCTGTTAGGAGTGCTAAATCAAAAGCAACCGCCGCCCAAGTCAACCAGCGGCACAAAAAAGAGCAGGTTATTTAATCTGCTCTAGAGGCGGCTGTAGAATTAACCTCCGAATTAAGGGGCTTCTCTCACTTTACCCGATCAAGCTCACCAGTTGACTTTCCAGGTCATAGATTCCCGAGACAACCTTTACCTTCCCTGCTGCTACTTGCTCTGCAATTAACGGGCTGGATTTTAAAAGCTGCTCTGCTGCCAGCTCTGCATTTTTTTCTCCAACACGGTTAATAAATTCTGCGGACTCGATATCTGCACCTTCGCCGTATTCTAATTTTACAGCTTCGAATGCAGGCTTAATCTTATTTAAAAGCTGAGTGAGTGAACCTAGTTCCACTCCATTACAGCACCCCTGCACCGCACCACAGCTTGTATGCCCTAGAACCATCACTAATTTGACCCCATTGACGAGAACTGCAAATTCGAGCGAGCCCACAATGTCCTCATTCATCACATTGCCTGCTACCCTCGCCACAAACAAATCACTCACGCATTTATTAAAAATCTGTTCCACAGGGACACGGGAGTCTAGGCAAGAAACAATCACAGCTTCTGGAAATTGCGGTCGTGCGGAGCATGCAGCGTCACGCTTGGCATCTATCTCGATACGGTTACCCACCGCGTAGTCCTTGTTCGCCTCCATCAGGCCTTTTAGAATTTCTTCTGGATTTTTTTCTCTATTCGACATCTTTCTATGCGTTCATTTGTGGGTTTATAAGGAAGTTCACACCTTCATTTACCTCCTCAATTTTTTCAACAACAGTCCATACAAATATAACTTTTAGTGGTCAAATAAAACATCCTCTTTCTATGCTTTTAGCATTTAAACCTACTCATTATACCCATTTATTCCTCGACCCCTCTAGAATATAAATCTAATCAGCACCATTTAGCTCTAGGTAGGTAGGCACAAAAAAGCGCCTGAGTGATCAGACGCTTTTTAAAAGTTCTATTTTTTCTAATCTGATTAGTCACTGCTGGCCATAGAAAGGAGAATACGAACCACATACCAGAGAAGGAGTGCGAAGCTCGCGAACAGCCCCATAGAAGCTGCCACATACTGATCTGTTCTGTAGTGGTGAATCATGTTAGAAGTATTGTA
>JALZVA010000143.1 GCA_023301335.1 Akkermansiaceae bacterium | reverse complement strand
CTCACGATCACGTCGAAGCCATTAGCTTTGACCACGAGGACGAGCAGGCGCAAGAAGATTTCGCAGCTCAAATGCTCGAACACCTGAAAAAAGGGACCGTTCTGATCTATCTCACCGGCACAGCCCTCACCCGCTCTGGCACATATTTCCACATCCCAGGACAGACGCTCGATTACCTAACAGGACTTAACCTCCCCACGCTTCCCCTCTGTGTGCATTCCCCAAAAGAGACATCTCTCCCTCAAGAACCAGAAGCTCTCCCTGAAGCCATTCTTTCCTTTGGCAGCTTATTACCTTCAGGGAAAGTCTCTACCCCTAGCTGGCAGAAATCTATTTTCGCCCAGTCCGAAGTGTTATTCACGACGCGTAAACTGCTCCAACAGTCCCTCCCCTACCTTCTACTCCAAGGCTTAAAAAAATATGGAAAAAGCCGAGCTGTGTATGATGGGACAGATGACAGCACGCTCACTTTTGATCGCCTACTCGGTGCAGCTATCGCGTTATCCAAGGAAATTAAACGTAGCACAAAGAAGAAACGCGTGGGCATCATTCTTCCTCCAGGCAAAGGTGGGATGCTCGCAAACTTAGCTGTCTTATTTGCCGGCAAGGTTCCTGTTAATTTAAATTTTACAGCCTCGAAACAAGCTGTCCAATCTGCAATTCGACAAGCCGATCTTGACAAGTTCATCACTGCCGATCCTTTTGTTAGAAAGCTATCCTCTTTCCCGTGGCCTCCGAACAGAGAACTCATGCACATTGAGCGCATCTTACCAAGACTGAAGAAAGATATCATCCGCTGGGTGGTCTTAGCCAAATTTTTACCCGCTTCTGCACTCGCAAGTATCATTGGGATCAATAAAATGGGGAATAACGAAGAGGCCATTCTCCTCTTCACCTCTGGCTCCTCAGGAGAGCCTAAAGGTGTCCCGCTCAGTCACAGGAACCTCATTGCTAACATCTGTCAATTCGGGAGCCGTATCCAGCTCTCTAACAATGCTACAGTACTTGGCTCCCTCCCCCTTTTCCACTCTTTTGGTATTACTGTGACCACTCTCTACCCTATCCTTCAAGGGGTGAACTTAGTGACATTCCCTAGCCCCCTAGACACAAAGCGACTCGCAGACCTCATCGAAACTCATCAGGTAGAGCTGCTACTCTCTACCCCTACCTTCCTGCGTGGCTACATGAAGCGAGTGAAGCCTGAGAAGTTGGCATCACTAAAGCTCGTGGTCACCGGTGCAGAGAAGCTACCCAACTCCATCGCCACCGCATTCCAAGAAAAATTTGGTCTCCTTCCTTATGAAGGGTATGGCCTCACTGAGACCTCACCTGCTACTAACGTCAATCTCCCCGATGAAGAAGGCACGTTAAGCATGAAGGTCAGCTCTAACAAATTCGGATCAGTCGGGCAGTTCCTACAGGGATTAGCCGTGAAGGTTACCTCTCTAGATGGCGAAGAAGAGCAGGATATAAACCGCTCTGGTATCATCTGCCTCAAAGGATCTAACGTCTTTACAGGCTACCTGAACAATGAGAAAAAAACCAATGAGGTTATTAAGGACGGTTGGTTCACCACAGGGGATGTCGGCCGTGTGGACTCAGACGGCTTCCTCCATATCGAGGGACGCATTTCTCGTTTCTCAAAAATTGGTGGAGAGATGGTACCCCACGAAGGTGTGGAGGATGCAATCAATAAATCACTCAACTTAGAGAAGGAAGAAGAGAGAAAATTCGCCATCGTTAATATCCCAGACAAACAAAAAGGAGAAGCCCTCGGGATGCTCTCTACCATCCACGAAACTATGCTAGAGCAAGAGTGCCTAGCTCTCAGGTATAAGCTCATGGACGACGGTATCCCATCGCTCTGGTGCCCCAAGACGATCTTCCCAGTAGAAGAGATCCCAATGCTCGCCAGTGGAAAACTCGACATCAAGACCTGCGAAGGAATCGTTCAAGCATTCTTAGAGCAAAGAAAATAACATCTTTATGAGTCTGCTCCGATTTGACCATTTCATGGAGCATGCTCTCTATCATCCACAAGAGGGTTACTATGCTCGGAAGATTAAAAATGTAGGAGCTGAGGGAGACTTTAGCACCTCGGCAAGCCTCTCTAATAGCCTAGCCAAAGCCATTGCAGACTGGCTCTTAAAAGAGATACAGTTTCACGCATGTAAGAAAATCACCGTCCTAGAAATCGGTGCAGGCAGTGGTAAGCTCATGCTAGAGGTGCAGGCAGCCCTCCCCTTTTTTGTCCGTAGAAAGCTAAACTTTGCCATTGTTGAAAAATCTGTGTCTCTTAAACAACTGCAAATCAACATGCTAAAAAAACGGGTTACTTGGTACGATTCCGTCAGTGCAGCCCTGACTGCCTCAGAGGGTAAGGCACTAATCTTTTCTAACGAATTAGTAGATGCCTTCCCCGTGCGCGTATTTGAGAAATATTCCGGTGGGTATAATGAACTTTATGTGAACACTAGCCAACGAAGTGAGGTCTTCCAAACCGCCGAGCAACTCCCAGAATCTTCTTTTTTCTCAGAATCTCACCATGTCGGTGAACGCTTTGAAGTGCACGAAAGCTTCCTTCACTGGCAGCGAGAATGGGCCACCCATTTTCAGCAAGGCTCTATCCTGACGGTCGATTACGGAAGTGACGTCCTTACCCAACTCTCCACCCATCCTCACGGAAGTCTACGCGGCTACCTCCGCCATCAAGTTGTTAGAGGAAGTGAGCTTTATCAGAATGTAGGACACCAAGACCTCACTGCCGATATTAACTTCACAGATCTTCAACAATGGGGCTCAAGTCTCGGCATAGAATCTATCGGCTTATCCTCACAGAGAGATTTCCTCACAGACACAAGCAAGGCAGTTGACCAATTCCTTAGAGATGCGGGTGGTGCAGGCTCAGC
>JALZVA010000142.1 GCA_023301335.1 Akkermansiaceae bacterium | reverse complement strand
GGCGCAGGCGGAAGCTGATAGAGAGGGATGTGAAAGTGGATACGTGCAATATCCTCTGAAGCTACTTTGGTCTCCGATGTAAAGAACTCTGGGAGATCGCGGAATCTATGGAGTGTCCCATCCTGCTTTTTAAGCATGAACTGGTGGAGATAGGTGGGCTCATCAAAGGATCTGATAGCATCTAACGCATCTGTTTCAGCTGGAGATATTTCTAGGGCGTTAGAGAGATGAACCTTAGAGATCCTGATACCCGCTGCTGCAAAGGCATCAAGGGAATCAATCGGGTCGTCAAACTCTAACGCAATATGGCAGGTGTCAAAATTCACCCCAATATGGGCATCAATACAGGCGTGGGAGTGACCGTGCTGTGTTGCCCAGGTTTTGAAGCGTTGGAAAAAAGCAATGGTTTCTTCGGTGTTCTCAAAGTGCCCGAGGGGTTCGGGCTCTAACCCTAAGTGCAGGTCTTTGCTGCACGCCTCTGCCGTGGTCTCGATAAAGTGGGCACAAGCGTAGAGGTTTTCAAAGATAGCATCTTCATCAGCTCCAAATTCCTTGAAAGATCCGGGTAAGGTGGACACAGAGCCTCCAGAACTGGTAGGACAGAGGGCAGCAACGATAGAAATGAGATGCTTGGTATAGGTCAGCCGTTTTTGTGTAGTCCAGTCGGGCTGATAGACTTGTTCTTTCACACGGGTGTCGTGAAACGCTCCGTAGGGAAACCCATTGATGGTGTAAACGTAGCAATGCTCCTGTGTGAGCCATGCTTGGAAGGCCGAGAGAACCTCGGGTTGGATGAGTTCCTCCGCAGCCTGTGCTGAAAGCCTTAAGCCGATGGCAAAAGGCTTGCCGGCGGTTAGATGCTGATCTGTGATTAAGCGATCTCTAACGTTGAGCGTATAAGTCTTCAGTGCAGTGAGCGTCTCCGTCCAGGTCTCCGCAGGATGGATATTAGTGCAGTAGGAGAGGTGGTAGGAGCCTGAGAGCATCGTGTCGAATGAGGTTAGTCTGTAGGGAGGATGAAGTTGGGACACTGGGAGAGGAATGTCTTGGGATTCTCGTAAATGACTTTCTCGATCTGGCGAGGGAGGTATGCGCGCTTTTTCATCTCTAGAGCACATTTCACCACCGCGAGAGGATCGGAAATACCCCAATCACACGCTGAATTCATCCAAATTTGCTCGTTGCCAAACTGCTCAAGAATATCGATAGCTCGTGCTGGGGAGCATTTTGACTCTGGATAGAGTGTCATGCCCGCCCAAAAACCTTCATCTAACACTAAACCAGCTGTGTGTTCTTCTACGTGGTCAATGACGACTCGGGAGCGATCCACCTGTGCGTTCTTAAGTGCATCGATGATGAGTTTGGTGCCCTTAAGTTTATCCTCCAAGTGGGGCGTGTGGATTAAAATCGGCTGGTCATATTTTTTAGCAATCTCTACATGCTCTTCGAAGATAGCGAGCTCACTCTTGGTGTTCTTATTCAGCCCGATTTCTCCGATACCGAGGACCGTAGGTTGATTGATAAAGTCGGGAATAATCGATAGAACTTCACGGGCAAATCCAGCGTCTTCAGCTTCCTTAGGATTGATACAGAGCCAGCAAAAGTGTGGGATACCGAATTTCGCAGCACGGGCAGGTTCATACTCAGTGAGTTGGCGGAAGTAGTCGTAGAACCCCTGCACAGAGGCACGGTCATAGCCGGCCCAGAACGCTGGTTCACAAATAGCCTCGCAGCCAGCCATTGCCATGTTGAGGTAATCGTCAGTGGTGCGGCTCACCATGTGGCCGTGTGGTTCGATATATTTCATACTGCTGATCTAGGATGAATGAGCTGCTCCAAAAGCTCCCTGGATGGTAGCTTTTGGGATGGGTGTCTGTGAGTGATCTGAGAGAGAATGGAGTACAGCTTGGACACGCGTGTTTCCCTCTGAGGGATTTTGCATAGCCTCTAAAGCTTTTAAAAAGGCGTGGTGCCGATAGTCTTCCTCTCCTTCATGCCGATCCACGCGGTCTTGATAAGCGGCGATTTCAAGGAGCTTACAACGTGCATCCATGAAGTATAAATCAATGATCTGTTCCTTATCAGGCATAGGGATAAGGTAGGTTCAAAATAAGTAGAGGCAAGAGAAAATATGAGCATAAGTGTATGGAGGTAGCGCCTAGACGATAAAATAATTTTCTCCTATCCAATAGATGACTCAGTTCTTTAGAGAAAGCCTCCTGAAAAAATTTTTGGACTCGGGAGGCGGTATATAAGCGGAGGAAAAAATCACACCTGTAGCACGTTGTTTTGTTGACTTATGAAGAGAAATCGATACCCTACATAGTTAAAGATCTTACTAACGCTCTTCTCTATCGCAAGTGAGTACAAAAAATATAATATCAGTTGGAAAGTTTGACGGATTCTGTTGGGTCCGTTGTAACTCTAAAGGAAACTTTCAAAATAGCCCCGTTGTTAAAACTTGGCTAGAGGAACAGCTCGCGGCTGGTGTAAAAACCGTCGTGGTTGATTTAGAAACC
Organism: Akkermansiaceae bacterium; assembly: GCA_023301335.1. GTDB lineage: Bacteria > Verrucomicrobiota > Verrucomicrobiia > Verrucomicrobiales > Akkermansiaceae > Rubritalea. Next base: position 3,505 of record JALZVA010000142.1, on the reverse strand, counting down.
TGCACCGGTATGGATTCTACCTTTATGGGGAACCTTGCAGGCTTAGCCATGAAACTCACTGGACTAGGTGGGGGGCTACAAGTGGCAGATGCGTCTGAAAAATGTGTAAACTTGTTAGAAGACCTAGGACTGTCTCCCTTGATGGATATGAATCCACCGAACGCAGCCTGGGAGGAAGCCAAAGAGCATATTCGTGAACAGCTAGAAGTGATCGATGGTGACCGTGGCGAAAGTAATGCCGAGCATATTTACGAAACCCACAAAAAACTCTGTGAGGTAGACACGCAGAACGAGGAGAAATTTAACTCCGTTCTCGAATGCTTAGAAGCGGAGTTATACAATAAGAAGAAGTAGCCTCTGTAGAGACTAGGACTTACTTACAGTTCTTTTGCGCTTTCCACGGCATCATTGAAGAGCGCCTTTGCTTCGTCCGTGCTGAGATCAAACTCTTTCTTAAAGGTCTGAAAATGTTCGACCGTGCCGTCTGATTTTACAGCAGTACGAGGCTCACCAATAAGCTGCCATTTATTATTCACATGTAGCGCAAGGTTCTTGTCAAAGTTAGCAATAGTAGAGTCACAGATCGTTTTAAACTTGGTCATTTTCATACGAGAAAAAGCCTAGCAAGCTCAGATCGATTCGGCTACTAGATATTTAGAGGGACAAAAAAAACGCTCCTCAAAGATTGAGAAGCGTTTTTTTAAGATGGTGCTCAGAACAGGAATCGAACCTGCACGGGATTAACTCCCACCAGATCCTTAGTCTGGCGCGTCTACCAATTCCGCCACCTGAGCGTATACTGATTTGGTGAGGCGTTTTCTACACGATCACTCTTGATGTGCAAGATAAATATAGTAATTTTTCATCGATGAAAAAATAAAGCTACTTTTGATGCCGTTCAGAGATCTCCTGAAGAGTGCGCTGCATATCTTCCTGGATGTCTGGTGGGGTGAAAGAACCAACCAGAATAGCTGCTACGATGAAGGCGATAATCGCAGAGATAACCCGCATACCTGTAAGCGGAAGGGCTCTTGTAGATGAGCTGGCATACAGATCCCAAGGAAGGCGATTACGCATTTTGGCAAAGAGAATGCACATCACTAGGATAAAGAGGGAGAGGAGAGGAGCACCTGTGGCTGTGATGACGAGTGTGACGACCACAGCTCGGATCAGGGACCTGAATAAACCTAAGTTATGACCAGTGAAGCTTTCTATGCGGATTCCCAGTAGCGCCTTTCCTATACTCGTCCCAAATGCATAAAGAAAGAGTGTGTCGTATAAAGTGAAGAGGACAGCTGTGGTGACCTGCCCTTGTTGAGAGAGAACAAAATGCAGAGGGTTTTGCTTTTGAAAAAGAATCGTGACGAGGAGGACGGCAAAGGTGAGTAGCGAGGTGTCCAGAAGACGGGCAAAGAAGCGTCTCCAGAGAAATACTCCAGGTTCACCGTCATATAAGGATTCCACTGGCTCACCTTCAGCGGTGAAGCTACGCTTTCGCCCACTAGGATGCTGCTGGGCATGTAGAGACTCCATATGCGCCTTGATGTTTTCTGGCTGGAATGATGCGGAGGCAGAGGGTGGGGGAACACTTTCGATCTCTACTATATCAGTTTCAATCTCTTCTTCCTCCTCCTTAAATTGATCTTCAAATAAGGGGATTTCTCCGATCGGTAGCCACGGCCCCATGCCCTCGTGCCAGGCCATTACGTCGGGTTCTAGATCTTTGTTGTTGATCATGGAGCGCACCTCGAAGTCATTATGAGGTCCGTCTTTTTTATTGTCGATGAGAAGCCAAATTTTCATGTGTTAGGGTTGCTTAGAGGTTTCTCAAGGAACGTGCAGCATCGGTGCGTGAGGCAGACCATGCAGGTAATAAACTAGCGAGAGTGCAGAGCAGCAGGGCTCCTACACCAACTATCGTAAACTCCATGGGGATAATGTGTGTGGGCATAGTCTCCGTGCCGTAGAGGCTTTGCGGGAAAGGATTGTAATGGAGCTGCTCGCGGATGAACTGCTGGAGCGTGCTAATATTAAGCACGATCAAAAGGCCAACGCCTAAGCCTAAGGCGGCACCGAGGAAACCTACGAAGATCCCTTGGTAAGCAAAGACATTAATGATCTGCATAGGAGTCGCCCCAAGGGCTTTCATCACGCCAATTTCTTGCTTTTTCTGAATGGCTACAGTGAACATCACAGCAGCGATAGAGAAGACCGCGACTAACACAATGAAAGAGAGCACAAACACCATCATGAATTTCTGCATCTCCATGATTTTAAAAAGTTCCGCACTATTTTCCGTCCATGTGATAGCTGCCCATTCTAAAGAAAAATCACGACTGTAGGCCTCACGATCCTTCCCGATTTTTAAATCTCGATTACTTAGCAGCTCTTCTTTGTAGAGATTCACCTGACTGTGATCACTCACACTGACGGAGAGCCCTTGGATGCCGCCGTCTAGGTCTACCAAATCCTGTGCGACTCCGAAGGGAATGTAGATGTCACTGATGCTGGCGAAATTATTAGTCTGTAGCACCCCTACGATCACCACTTCTTTAGGTAAGATGATTTCTTTCAGCTCGCGTAATGCAGCCGAGTCCATCTCATCTTTATCGAGGTCTTGTAAGAGCTTAAATTTTTCAATGAGCTGAGCCTTAGTTCCAAGAGGGTAAAGGATGCGGTCAGTCTCCTCATCGATACTGATCTTGGTTTTAAACTCTGCAAAAATAGATTCTAACACTCTATCTTCAGCCGGTCTTAGCCCTTCATACTCGATGAAAAAAAGGACAAAGTCATTGGCGATGCCACGTATGAAATCCGCTGACGCCTCTTCGCCTTGATCGGAGATCACCCATTGCTGAGGATCGGATAGTGAGGAGATGATATGGGCGATGTTTTCTTCTTGAATCTCATTGAGTGAGGGCTCGTCGAGTCGCTCATACTCAGGGATGATTTTCTTGATGTTAGAGCTGGAGTGAATCAGCACAGTGCTGCCGACTTGTAAGCCTGTCTCATCTTGGAGCTTTGAGGAAATGAGAGCCTTGTCTCCTTGTTCGAGGGCGTAGGCGTCTCCCCCTTGCTTTTCGATGAGATTATTCTGTAGCTTTTTGAGTTCATCCTGATTGTTCGTATCGACACCTATCATTTGCCGAGGACTGATATGCTCGCCAATCTGAAGGCCTACAAAGTCTCCAATCCGTGGACTAACAGAATCTACGAAATCTAATTTCTCTAACTCCTCGATAGAGCGGCTCCAAATATCCTCAGTGATAGGGGGGACTGCCGCGTCTGACAGAGAACGGTGCTCTAGGTAAATATGTGGTCGTGAGGTGAGCACAATATCCTTGAGCAGCCTCTCGAACCCATTCATCACAGATAAACTCACAACTAAAACCATGACCCCAGCCGCTACCCCCAGCAGGGAGATCATGCTGATGACCGAGACGTTTGTCCTTATCGGATTCAGGTAACGGAATGCCATTAAAAGGCTGAAGCTTTTTTTAGCCAT
>JALZVA010000141.1 GCA_023301335.1 Akkermansiaceae bacterium | reverse complement strand
CATCGCATAAAGAACCAGACCTACTATAGAGAAAGCCTTTAACTATAACCTTTTTACAGATTCAAAATCTAGATACAAGAAACCCCCTCCCCGTATTGCTGTAAAAAGCTTCAAAAATCACAAATTCTCTACTATTTACACCACCTATTTTACTGATTCTAAAAAATAGCTGAATTTTTCCCCGTATGAGAATTGCCCAGCCAAAGCTCCCGTATAACTTGCTTTACTATCCCCTCTTTTTGAACTATTCACGCCACTGTGCTGAGGGCTGATAGTGGTCTCTCACCACTTATAACATCTACTCTTTTCATCCATGACTGCCGCAGAGATCCGCCAGAGTTTCCTCGATTTTTTTAAGGGAAAACAGCACACGATTGTGCCTTCCGCATCACTTTTACCGCAATCTCCAGGGCTTCTTTTTACGAATGCAGGAATGAACCAGTTCGTCCCCTATTTCCTAGGAACAGAGAAAGCTCCTTACCAGCCGGCCAGAGCTACTGATACTCAGAAATGTATCCGCGCAGGAGGAAAGCACAATGACCTCGATGATGTCGGCTATGACACCTATCACCACACGATGTTTGAAATGTTGGGGAACTGGTCGTTTGGGGACTATTTCAAGAGAGAAGCCATCGCATGGGGTTGGGAACTCGTCGTGGAGACTTGGGGATTCCCACCTGAGCGACTCTACGCAACGGTTTATATGCCAGACAAAGAGGCGGGTGACCCTTCTGAGTTTGACCAAGAAGCTTACGACTTCTGGGCGGAGAAATTCGTCTCAAAGGGGCTCGACCCTAAGAAGCATGTGGTCAATGGTGACAAGAAGGATAACTTCTGGATGATGGGTGCCACTGGCCCTTGCGGCCCCTGCTCAGAACTCCACGTAGATCTTACCCCTAATGCCGACACAGAGGGAAAGCTAGTCAATATGGACAGTGACCTGTGTATTGAAATTTGGAACCTGGTTTTCATTCAATACAATGCAGAAGAAGACGGCAGTTTCAGAGATCTTCCGTCCAAGCATGTTGATACAGGTATGGGCTTTGAACGTGCCTGCTCCATTTATCAAGGCACCAAGGGCTTCACTGATTTCTCCAAAAAGCCCACGAACTACGCTACCGATGTGTTCTCTGCGATCTTCAAGAAGCTCGAAGCACTCACCGAGAAAACCTACCAAGATATTTACCCAGAAAGCGTCGATGTCGATAAGTCCTCACTAGATGCCAGCATGAAAGACGCGATTGCGTTCCGCGTGATTGCCGACCATATCCGCACGCTCTCCTTCTCCATCGCAGATGGCATCCTACCCGGTAACACAGGAAGGAACTACGTCCTACGTCGTATTCTCCGCCGTGCGGTCAACTATGGCCGCACCCTTGGTTTCATGGGCGACACACCATTCCTACCAGAGCTGGTCGACACTCTGGTTGAGGAATTCGGCCCGATTTTCCCAGAATTAGTCTCCCGAGCAGACGCGATCAAGAAGACACTGAGAACTGAAGAAGAAAGCTTTAATAAAACCCTCACCCGTGGGCTTCTCAAGTTTGAAAAAGAGTTAGAAAGCACAGAAGGCACACTCTCTGGTGACTTTGCCTTCCAACTCTATGACACCTTCGGCTTCCCTATCGATCTCACAGAAATCCTCTGTGAACAACACGCGATCAAGCTCGACAGAGATACGTTCGATACCCTGATGGAGGAGCAGAAACAAAAAGGTAAAGACAATCAGAAAACGACTATCGTTAAAGCTCTCGATGTCAGTTCCGATGCGGAAACCGAGTTTGTAGGATTCTCCGAAGACACCTGTGTGGCAGAAGTGTTAGAGATTCATGAAGATGAGCAAAACTACGCCATCATCACAGACAAGTCTCCCTTCTATGTGGAAATGGGTGGTCAGGAAGGAGACACAGGTTTTCTTGATGTCAATGGTATCCTCGTCGCCATAAAAGCCGTCAGCAAGATCGGTAATGCCATCGCCCACATCGTCACCTCTGGCACCCCAATCAAGGTCGGAGACAAAGTTGAACTTAGCATCGACCTAGAACGTCGTCATCCTATCGAGGCGCACCACACTGCTACTCACCTACTCCACTGGGCCCTGCATGAGGTGGTCTCAGAAGATGCTTCCCAGCAAGGCTCCTTAGTCTCTGCTGACCGACTCCGCTTTGACTTCTCTTCAGAAGCTCTCACAAAAGAACAGGTGTCCGCACTTGAAACAAAAGTGAATGAAGCCATCGCACAGAAAGGAACTGTATCTTGGAAAGAAGTTCCTCACACAGAAGTAAAAGAGCGCAAAGACATCATGCAATTCTTCGGAGATAAATACGGAGAGTTCGTGCGTGTCGTGCAGATAGGTGGTGAAGCACAGCAACTCAACGGCTACTCCATGGAACTCTGTGGTGGAGCACACGTTTCTAACACCTCAGAAATAGGAGAGTTTAAAATCAAATCCGAAGGCGCGATTGCCGCCGGAGTCAGACGTATCGAAGCCGTCTGTGGAAAAGCAGCACAAGTTTACACGGCAGAGCGGACAGCCCAGCTCACCAAAGAACTACAAGAGGCTTTCCAGAAAATCGTCACGACTAATGTAAAGCTAGAGAAACTAGGAAAAGAGAAACAATCTGCTCCAGTCTCGCCCGGCCCCAAACTTGAAGATTTAGAAGTCCACCTAGCCGCCACTAAGGCGTCCGCAATGGCTGCTGACAAATCTCTCAAAAAAGCCCAAGCCGCAGCTGCAGCTTCTCTGGCAGACGAACTCCTAGTCGATCTGTTAGAAGAAGGCGGAAACATCGTAAAAATGGTCGAAGGCTCAGCAAGTCTCCTTCAAGAACTACTCAATGGGTGTAAGAAAAAACAATTTTCAGGCGCAGCATTTTTCATCATTGATGATGATGAGCGACTCCACCTCGGAGCACTCGCAGGTGCAGATGCACTCGCAGCAGGTATCCAAGCAGGAAAGCTGATTCAAGAACTCAGCCCTCTCGCGGGAGGAAAAGGAGGCGGCAAGCCAGACATGGCACGTGGTGCCGCACCTGACCGAGCTAAGTCCTTACTCATCCTCGACGCCGCTAAAGAACAACTTCTTTCCTAATTCTCACCTCAATATTCATTTTACCAGTATGTCTGTTAGAACAAGATTCGCACCATCGCCCACGGGCTACTTACACGTTGGCGGGGCACGCACTGCCCTTTTTAACTACCTCTTTGCTAAAAAACATGGAGGCACATTTGTCCTACGTGTAGAAGACACCGACCAAGAACGTAACACCGATGCTGCACGTGCAGCTATCTTCGAAGGAATGCGCTGGCTGGGCATGGAGTGGGATGAAGGCCCAGAAGCTGGGGGCGAATACGGCCCTTATAACCAGAGTGAGCGACAGGAGATTTATGCCCAGTGGTTCCAAAAGTTAGTGGAAAAAGATCGCGTCTATGAAGAAGATGGCGCGTGGAGATTCCGCTTCGACCGTCGCCTCATGGTGATGCGTGATCTTGTGTGCGGAGAAGTTGCGATCGATTACTGCAACGAAGATAACACACCGGACATGGTCGTGAGACGCTCAGATGGCACCTTCACCTTCCACTTTGTCAATGTGGTGGACGACATCGAAATGAAGATCACACATGTCATTCGTGGTGAAGACCACTTGATGAATACTCCAAAGCATCTCCAACTCTTTGAAGCCTTCGAGGAAACTCCACCACAATACGCTCACCTTCCTCTTATCCTCGATATGGAAGGAGCTAAAATGTCTAAGCGTCATGCAGCTGCTGCGGTAGATAGCTATGCGCCACGCGGGTACACCTCAGATGCGGTCTTTAACTTCCTAGCCTTGTTAGGATGGTCACCAAAAGGAGAAGAAGAAATTTTTAGCCCTCAAGACCTCATTGAGCTATTCAGCTTAGAGAACGTCAACCGTGCGCCAGCCAAGTTCGACGAAGAAAAGTGTGCGTGGATGAACCAACAGCACCTCATCAAACTCAGCCCTGAGGACTTCGCCTCTGTGACTCAGCCCTATGCAGAAGAAGCAGGGATCACAGTGGATGAAAACTACCTCGCTATCGCAACGTCTATTCAAGAGAAAGTCCGCATCCTCACAGAAGTGCCAGACCTCGTTAGCTTCTTTTATAACCCAGACTATCCTTTCGTAGAGGAAGCGATGGAAAAGGTGAAAAAAAATGAAGCCGCCAAAGGACTGTTAGAAAAACTCGCTTCCGCTCTAGACACACTCAGCGATTGGTCTGAGGCGAAAGCTACGATTGGCACCACTGCAAAAGAGAATGGCGCAAAGCCGGGTCAGCTCATGTTCCCCACACGCGTTGCACTCTCAGGAATGGCAGGTGGGCCAGACCTCGGCGCGATTCTAGAGATTCTAGGAAAAGACGAATGTGTCAGACGCATCCGTCGCGCAGTCGCCGCACTCTAACAAGATTAGACAGCCTCGAAATTTTCTCGCACCTCTAACACCTAGCAACACTCCGACACTATGAAAGACGTTTACACTATCGCAGACCTCGCGGATAGAGCGACACTTGATGCAGGAACGGATCAGCCAGCTAAGCTATGTGTTATCGGTGACCCCGTGAAACATTCCAAGTCTCCACAAATGCACCAAGCATCACTAGATGCACAGAAATGTGGGCTCCGGTATATTCGAGTGCACGTGCAAGCTGGCGCTGTAAAAGAGGCACTTCAACGACTCGAAGATCTCGGCTTTATCGGAGTGAATGTCACTGTCCCGCACAAGCTAGAGGTCATGGATGCCTGTGATGAACTCACCGAAACAGCCAAGCAGCTCGGCGCGGTGAATACTGTCCATTTTACAAAACATGGATGGCTAGGCCATAACACAGACGGGCCGGGACTCGCCAGTGCTTTATCGGAAGAGTTGGGTAAAACTTTTTCTGATTCCCCTACCTTGATTATTGGAGCCGGTGGAGGAGCAGGACGCGCCATCGCTATTCAAGCTGCCCTAGACAAGTGCCCACGCCTCATTCTCGCAAACCGCACCGTCAGCAAACTCGAAAGCATCGCCTCCACGATCCGTGAGATTCATCCCGACTGTGAACTTAGCCTCATTTCCAGTGCTCATAGTGAGCTATCACAACACCATCCAGATCTCATCATTAATACCACCTCCTTAGGGATGAAAGAGAATGATCCCCTACCCTACCCGCCTTCCAGCATGAACCCATCGCAAGTTTTCTATGATGCGGTGTACACTCCACCGCTCACCGCTATGCTCAAGGCAGCTAAAGATATAGGATGCAGAGTGGCAAATGGCCAAAGCATGCTTGTCCATCAAGGCGCTCTTTCCTATTCGATGTGGTTACGTCAGGATGCTGATATCGCTAAAATGCACGAAGCTATCCTCTAGGCTGTAGACACTTTTTTCACTGTGGTAAAAATAGACCCTATCTCAGACGTCTTCGCCTCATCCGCATTACGTCGATCCCCCATCAACCCATCTAGATTTGGTGATATGTTTACTTGAATCTCCCCCTAATCCTCTTACCTTCCTCACACACAGTAATTCCTTACTCACATGCCACAGCCCGATTTCACTCAAGAACTTAAAGCAGCCCTCGCAGAACGCATCCTCATCCTGGATGGAGCGATGGGCACGACTATTCGAGGCTACGGTCTCACCGAGGAAGATGCACGTGGCGAGCGCTTTAAGGATAATGAAAAAGACATGCTTAACAATGGAGACATTCTCTCCCTTACTAGGCCCGACGTTATTTCTGATATCCATTGCCGCTTTCTCGAAGCCGGATCAGATATTGTTGAGACAAACTCGTTTTCCGGCACCTCCATTGCCCAGTCCGAATTCTTCGTGGAAGATCCACGTGAATCAGGAAAAGGGGTTAAGGATCAGGCGTTTTATCAAAAAATCATCGACGATCCTTTCCTCATTGAGCTGGCTCATGAAATAAACTTTAAGTCCGCACAGCTTGCACGTGAGGCATGTGATAAGTTCACTAAGGAAACTGGTCGTAAACGTTACGCAGCAGGAGCTATTGGGCCTATGACTGTTGGACTGAATAACTCCGCAGTGGACCCTAACAACCCAGGCTTCCGCTCCGTCCATTTTGATCAAGTTTACATCGATTACAAACGCCAGATTCGCTCACTCATCGAAGGAGGGGTAGATATCCTCATGGTGGAAACAATCTTCGATGGATTAAACGCCAAGTGTGCGCTAGTAGCCGTGCAAGATGTGTTCACTGAAGATGATCTCACCCTTCCCGTCATCATCTCTACTGCTGTTGGCAAAGGTGGAGAAGCCATGATCTCAGCGATCAAAGTAGAGGCAATGTGGACTGCTGTAGAGCACGTCAAACCTCTCGCTGTAGGCCTCAACTGCTCCCTCGGTCCAGATGAAATGCGCCCCTTCATCGAAGAGCTCTCTCAGGTTGCGGAAGCCTATGTTTCCTGTTACCCCAATGCAGGGATGCCCGACCCACTCTCTCCTACTGGCTTTCCGAAACTCCCCGAAGACATGGGTGAGCACTTACACGATTTTGCCTCATCTGGGTTTATCAACTTTGCAGGAGGCTGCTGTGGAAACACACCTGAACACATTACTGCGATCAGTGAAGCGGTCAAAGGAATCACCCCGAGACGGGTCCCCACGCGTGAACCTCTCCTCCGTTTATCAGGAACAGAAGCCTACAACCACACTGAGGATAAAAACTTCCTCATGATCGGGGAACGTACTAATGTCGCAGGTTCTCCACGTTTTAGAAAACTGATCCAAGAGGGAAAACTAGAAGACGCTCTCAGCGTAGCACGCCAGCAAGTCGATAATGGTGCCCCGGTAATCGACATCTGTTTCGACGACGGCCTAATTGATGGTGTGGACATGATGAGTCAATTCCTCAACCTCGTTCAGTCAGAGCCAGACATCACTAAGGTGCCTATCACCATTGATTCCTCCAAGTGGGAGATCATCGAAACGGGGCTGAAATATCTCCAAGGAAAAGGAATCGTCAACTCTATCTCCCTCAAAGAAGGAGAGGAACGCTTCAAGGAACAGGCGCGCTATATCATGAAGTTTGGTGCAGCGGCCGTAGTCATGGCCTTCGATGAGAATGGTCAAGCTGCCACCTATGAAGAAAAAATCCGTATCTGTGAGCGTGCCTATAGGACCCTAGTCGATGAAGTAGGCTTCAACCCTCAAGATATTATCTTTGACCCTAACATCCTCACCGTTGCTACAGGTATCGATGAGCATAACAACTATGCGGTCGATTTTTTCAATGCCACTAAATGGATCAAAGAAAACCTTCCCGGAGCTAAAGTCTCAGGAGGTGTCTCTAACATCTCATTCTCCTTCAGAGGAAATAACACCGTCCGCGAAGCCATGCACGCAGCCTTCCTCTTCCACGCATGTGAGCATGGGATGGATATGGGCATCGTCAATGCCGGCATGTTAGAAGTCTATGACAAGGTGCCGAAAGACCTACTCAAGCATGTAGAAGACGTGCTCCTCAATAGTGATCCAGATGCCACAGAGCGGCTCCTTGAATTCGCCGAAAAGTTCAAAGGGGTGAAGAAGAAAAAAGAAGAGGAAGACCTCTCTTGGAGAGAAACAACTGTAGAGAAACGTCTCGAATACTCTCTGCTACGCGGCATCGATACCTTCATCACGGAGGATACTGAAGAAGCGCGCAACAAATACGACAAGCCACTTAAAGTCATCGAAGGTCCATTGATGGATGGCATGTCTGTCGTTGGTGACCTCTTTGGCGCTGGAAAAATGTTCCTCCCTCAAGTGGTGAAATCTGCTCGTGTGATGAAAAAATCTGTCGCCTATCTAGAGCCTTACATGGAGAAGGAGAAAGAGAAAAAAATCATCAGTGACATCGCATTACTTCAGCAAGAAGACCCTAACCTATCAGAAGCAGATGCACGCATCACCGTGGAGAAATCCATGTCCGCTGGCCGTGTGCTGATGGCTACAGTGAAAGGAGATGTGCATGACATTGGCAAGAACATCGTAGGGGTAGTTCTCGCCTGTAACGGTTTTGAAGTCATCGACCTCGGAGTGATGGTTTCTTGTGATAAAATTTTAGAAGC
>JALZVA010000140.1 GCA_023301335.1 Akkermansiaceae bacterium | reverse complement strand
AGCACACTCGCTTTACCACACATCCATCGCCTAGCTACCATCACACGCCCCTCCCTCTAGTGCCTCTTTCTTTTAAAAAGCCAATCAAGCTATGTAGAAAATCATCTTCCGTCTGTAACCAAAGCAGCTCTGCACCGGATTCATAACAGCACGCCTCTAATGCCTCACGCTTCTCTGCCACACGCGCCTTCATCCCCGCTCTTAATCCTACGCCCTTACAGTCAATCGTTCTGAGCTCTCCTGACTCCGCATCCTGCACGGTCAACATCCCACCCGCAGGAAGCCTATGCTCGCGCACATCACTCAGTGAGACGCAGATCAAGTCATGCTGCCGCGCTACATCACCTAACAATGCATGGTAATTTTTATCAAAAAAATCAGAAAACAGAAACACCACACAGCGACTACTCCGCACCTGATTTAAACAATCTACAGCCTTCGAGATACACGTCCCCTTCGACTTTGGCTGATGGCACATGATCGCGTCAATCATCTGCATCACTCCACGCTGTCCCTTCCTAGCTTTTAGATGAACTTCCACCTCATCACTAAAAAGAATCAAGCCTACATTATCATGATGATGCGCTGCAGCATAAGCTAACATAGAAAACACGCGCGTCGCCATCTCTCGTTTACTCACTCCGCCACTCCCAAAATAACTTGATCCTGAAACATCTATCAGAAAATATAGAGTCAGCTCACGCTCTTCCTTGAACGATTTCACATGTGGCTTCCCAGTCCGTGCCGTCACATTCCAATCAATCGCCCTGATATCATCCCCGGGCGTGTATTCTCGGATATCTTCAAATTCTACACCCACGCCTTTGAACGCACTGCGGTACTGCCCAGCTAACTGCTCAAGCACAGCCTTACGGCTTTCTACCTGAATCTGCCGCGCCCTACTCTCCAGTTCCTTCTGATCCATAGCACCGCGCTAACAAGCCTCCACTCTCGATACGATCTGCTCCAAAATATAATCGACTCCACGACCCTCGACCTCTGCCTTATAAGAAACGGCAATCCGATGTCTCAGCACATCCTTTGCGAGCCATTTCACATCTTGTGGAATCACATAGTCACGACCCTCCATCAGTGCCTTTGCCTTTGCCCCCTTGAGCAGGAAAATACTCGCCCTGGGCGATACCCCGTGCGTGATCAAAGCTCGTAATTCCTCTAGCCCATAGTTCTCGGGGTGGCGCGTTGCATCCACCATCCTAAGCACGTAGTTCTCAATTTTATCTGAGCTATGCACACCATCCAGAGCCGCCCTCATCTGCACAATCTTCTCCACACTCATCACCGCCTGCACTTCCGTCTTTGGTTTATTCTGAGACATTCTGCGCATCACCTCACGCTCCTCTTCTAAAGAAGGGAAATCCACCATCACCTTGAGCATGAATCGATCTAGCTGCGCTTCAGGTAAAGGGTATGTCCCCTCCTGTTCGACAGGATTCTGCGTGGCTAACACAATAAACGGATCTCCTAACTGATGCGTCTCGGAGCCAATCGTCACCTGCTTTTCCTGCATTGCTTCAAGCAACGCACTCTGCACCTTCGCTGGAGATCGGTTAATCTCATCCGCTAAAATCATGTTGGCAAAAATCGGCCCCTTATGCGGAATGAAATCTCCTGTTTTCTGATGATAGATCAAGGTCCCTAACAAATCACTGGGTAATAAATCAGGGGTGAACTGAATCCGACTAAACTCCACGCCAAGGCACTGTGCCAGCGTGCTCACCGTCAAGGTCTTCGCCAACCCTGGCACCCCTTCAATCAGTAAGTGCCCATTACAAAGCAATGATACCAACATCCTATCCACCAAACTACCCAAGCCGACAACCACCTCTCCGACTTCCGCACGGATCGCGTTTAATAGCGCATTCTCTTCTTGGTACACATTTGCTTCATCCACGCTGTTCACCATGCTTCCTCACCCCACTACTGTCAAATCCCTTAAATAAGATTTTTAGCCCATTTTAACCACGAATAGACACAAATTCACACCAATAATGAATGATTTTTAGACATCTCGTGGGAGTCACTAATCGTCATAGATAAACATGATGCTAAACGCCTCTTTGAGCACCTCTACTCTTTTTAAATTCGTGTCGATTCATGCTCATTCATGGTTACTTTTTCCTAAGGTCGTCTCCCTACCTTTCCCTCCTCCATAATCTAATTGAAATAATCCCTAAGTATGAAACCCTCTCTCACCAGCCTTCATCTCTCTTATGCCAAGCCACAGCATCGAACCTATCGGATGGGTAAGCTCACCTTTTTCTGAAAAATTTGGCACCCCTCGCCAACCAGGGGAAGCCACAAGTGCCACGGGCTATATCCACCTCCATCCACCCTACCGCACCCCAGAGGCCTTCCGAGAGCTTGATTCCTTCAGCCACCTTTGGTTGATTTTCCACTTCCACAAAGCCAGCCAGAGCGATTGGAAGCCCACTGTCCGCCCTCCACGCCTCGGAGGGAATACGCGCGTTGGTGTCTTTGCTAGTCGCTCCCCCTTTAGACCTAACTCACTAGGCCTCTCCGTAGTACGTTTTGAGGGCATTATAGAGCACCCTCAGCACGGCCTTTCTCTCTCCATCTCAGGACTCGATCTGATTGACCAAACCCCTCTTTTCGATGTGAAGCCCTACCTTCCCTACGCAGATGCCATCCC
>JALZVA010000139.1 GCA_023301335.1 Akkermansiaceae bacterium | reverse complement strand
ACAGACGTCCACAGTATCGGCATCCCAACACAGCCAAAGCACTTCGACAAAATCGATGCTTTTGCAGAGGCTCAAGGGGTTACTATCTCGGGGATTCACACCTCTGCGGCCTCCGTTACGGATGCCTACAGTAACCCAACTTACGCTGCCGTAGCCCCTCTTGTTTATACTTCCGTAAGAAACCAATTAACAGGTATGGCGACTAGCCCTGCTCTGAGTTCACTCACTCAATACACTCCAAACAAAGCACGCTGGAAAAATCTAGCAGAAAGCTACCCACATGCTCAGTTTATCAAGAGTAGTAATCGAGTCGAATTTAAAGATTATGGATTACACATCTATCACAGTAGATTAAAGGTGGACAGCACTGAAAATCCAGATAAAAACACCACTACAGATGAGTAAGACAAGTAACACAAATTTCGCCACTTCTCTTGAAAAACTCGAACAAATAGTCGAGTCCATGGAAGAGGACAGCTTACCTCTGGAAGATCTGATTTCTTACTACGAAAAAGGGACTGCTACGGTTAAAGAATGTGAGTCCGCACTCAAAGCCGCGCACAAGCAGCTAGAAACTATTCGTAAAAAATCTCACACCTCGAAGCCCTCCTCTTCCGATACAACAAATAACCCAGATGACGACATCAGACTCTTTTAGTCTGCCTCCCATTCTTGCTCAAATCAAGAATCCCGGCGACCTCAAGAAACTTCCTCTTGAAAAGCTCCCTGAGCTTGCCAAAGAGATTCGATCCGTATTGATCGATACCCTCTCAATTACTGGTGGGCATTTAGGACCAAACCTAGGTGTGGTAGAGCTGACGATTGCTCTTCACTATGTTTTCGAAACTCCTACTGACAAATTTCTCATGGATGTCTCCCACCAAGGTTACATCCATAAATTGCTCACTGGCCGCGCATTTCAGATTGATACTATCAGAACCTACAAAGGGCTCAATGGCTTTCTTCTCCGCACAGAGTCAGAGCATGACAGCTATGGTGCGGGGCATGCTGGCACAGCGCTTTCTGCGGCACTCGGAATGGCCTCTGCCAGAGACCTAAAAAAGCAGAATTTTGAAGTTGTCGCCATCGCAGGAGACGCCGCCTTCACCTGCGGAACAACTCTAGAAGCACTTAATAATATTGCCGAGACCACTAAGGACTTCACGGTAATCCTCAATGATAACGAGTGGTCGATCGATAAAAATGTCGGGGCTATTGCCCGTCACCTCAACTCGGTCAAACGTAGTAAAACTTACGAAAAAGTGCGTGAAAAGGCATCAGATTTCATCAAATCTGTAGCTGGTGAAAAAGGCGTAAGAATAGTCCATAAGATCAAGCGTAACACGAAGAACCTCTTCATGCCTAGTGTCTTATTTGAGAAATTTGGCTTACGCTATTATGGCCCGATCGATGGCCACAACCTCCCCCTTCTCATCAAGACGCTTGAGCATATTAAGCATAATAAAGCTCCTGTCATCCTCCATATCATTACAGAGAAAGGGCGCGGCTACGAACCTGCGCTAGCCAACCCAGGTAAATTCCACGGGCTTGGTGCGTATAAAATCGAAGACGGCACTACCGCTCAGGCAAACACACCTACCTTTTCAGAAGTCTTTGGTAACACCCTCACTGCATTTGCCAAAGAAGATACAAGTATAACAGCTATCACGGCAGCTATGCCTGGAGGCACGAAGTTAGATATTTTTAAAAACGCTCTTCCCGAACGTTATTTTGACGTTGGAATCGCCGAGGAGCATGCAGCTCTTTTTGCCTGTGGCCAAGCCTGTGAAGGACTGAAACCGTTCCTCACTATCTACTCTACATTTATGCAGCGTGCTTATGACATGATCATTCATGACATAGCCCTACAAAAACTACCGGTTAAACTCTGCATGGACCGAGCTGGACTTTCCGGTGACGACGGGCCAACCCACCACGGGCTATTTGACATTGGCTTCCTCAGGCACATCCCAAACATCGTCTTCATGCAGCCAAAGGATGAAGACGAATTCGTCGACATGCTCCTCACTATGAAGGATTACTCCGACGGCCCTATTGCCATTCGTTATCCTCGCGGCGCGGGTATGGGAGTCCCTATCAAACCTAGTCCAACTCCCCTTCCTATAGGGCAAGCTGAAGTCCTCTCTGAAGGATCAGATGTCACCCTTATTGGTCTTGGGCATCTCTTCGAAATGGCGCTCGAAACCAAATCTTTACTAGAAAAAGAAGGCCTCTCGGTGACTCTTATAAATCCGCGTTTCATCAAGCCTCTCGATCAAAAGACAATCACTACCTACGCCTCATCAAGTAAGGTGGTATGCACCTTTGAAGACCACGTTAAAACCAATGGCTTTGGCTCCGCAGTCCTAGAGCTCCTCGAAGAGCACGGCATCTCTACACCCTTAGTCCGCATTGGCTGGCCAGATGAGTTCGTCGAGCACGGTAAAGTCCCAGTGCTACGAGATCTGCATGGCGTAAATTCAAAAACAGCGTATAGTGCCATCCTAGGGCACCTAAACCACTAATTACACATGAAAGAGCAGCTCCAATTCAGCCCAGTCGAGGACGTTATAGCCTCTATTAAAAATGGAGAAATTGTCATCGTCTCCGATGATCCTAACAGGGAAAATGAAGCTGACTTAGTCTGTGCAGCAGAACTGGTCACCCCCACGCAAATCGCCTTCATGGCCAGCCATGGCAGAGGACTTATCTGCGCTCCTATCACAGAAGAAACGGCTAACCAGCTGGATCTTCAACAGATGACTAGCCAAAATAGAGAAGCCCTTAAAACAGCCTTCACTGTCTCCATCGACGCAGCTGAGGGAATCACTACAGGAATCTCCGCTGCCGATCGTGCGCATACCATTCAACTGCTCACTAAAGATGAAAGTGTTTCTAACCACTTTGTTCAACCCGGTCATGTCTTCCCCTTAGTTGCCCATAAAGGTGGTGTGCTCCGCAGAGCTGGACACACTGAAGCGGCTGTTGATCTTGCCCGCCTTGCTGGGCTAAAGCCCGCAGGAGTGATTTGTGAAATCATGCACGAGGACGGCACCATGGCTAATGTCGGTGACCTCGGTGAATACCAACGCACCCATCAGCTCAAGGCCTGCACTATTGCACAGCTCATCTCCTACCGCAGTAAATCTGAAAAATTAGTGCATTGCACTGAACAGATTAATCTCCCTACAGATTTTGGAGATTTCGACTGCCACCTCTATGAAGTTGAGTCTGATGGCTCACACCACATCGCTCTTGTCAAAGGTGAGATTTCATCTGATCAGCCCTGCTTAGTACGTGTCCATTCAGAATGCCTAACAGGTGATGCTTTTCTTTCCCAGCGCTGTGATTGTGGTGGACAGCTACATGAAGCGATGAAGCGTATCAGTGAAAAAGGCGGAGTCCTTCTCTATCTGCGCCAAGAAGGTAGAGGCATCGGCCTACCAGCTAAAATCAAGGCCTACAAGCTACAGCAAGAAGGCTATGACACGGTAGAAGCGAACGAGAAGCTTGGATTCGGAGCAGACATGAGAGACTACGGTATTGGTGCCCAAATTTTAAGAGATCTTGGTGTCAGAAAAATTAATTTACTCACCAATAATCCTAAAAAACTTGCTGGTTTAAAAGGCTACGACCTCGAAATCTGCGAACAAATTCGCATCTCCATGACAGCAAACACGCATAACGCCTGTTATCTTCAGACAAAGAAGGACAAGATGGGGCACACGTTATAAGTCTTTACTTGGCTACTGTAAGCTTTAGATCCTATTGTCTATTTTTTAGGATTTCTTCATCAGCGATTGAGCGCACCCCGCAAGGTCGTCTGAGATCTCCTCTGCCTCCGAATTAAATCTCACCTCATTGTAGGCTTTTATAAAATTTTCTACAGAGGTTTGTTTTTCAGGGATTATCTCTCTAAGTTGTCCGACCCATTGCCCGTAAGGCATTCCTAATGGTCGGGGGCCAACCTGTTTTTTACACCATTCATCAAATCGCTTAATAATTTTCCACTTCGGTAAGGCGGATCGTGTAGCAAAACCTACTTCTTTCTTTTTATTTTTTGCAAACCAAAGACGTAAAAATACCCAGAGAACCATTGCTATAATAATTCCGATGATACTGTTATTTACGATTTTTCCATTTGTAGGATCAGACCTCCACAGTTGAAAATCTTCTAACATCAACTTCCACCAATCGGCTAGTTTTTCCATCATCGATGG
>JALZVA010000138.1 GCA_023301335.1 Akkermansiaceae bacterium | reverse complement strand
CCACCAAGAATCACTCGGAAACTACCTACGTGTAGCTTCAACAGATATCAAACTTGCCGAGGGGAAAAAGGCACAAGGCTTCACCCTAAAGGCGAATGTGACACGCTTCTACCCTGGCTATTATGATGTGATCCTAAAGCAGGTTGAGGAGAAAAAGCTTAAGACGGCTCTCTACCTAGGGGATGATCCAAAGGCATTCATCAAAATCGGTGAAGAAGTATTCAATAATGAAACAGAGCTTTCAATCGAAACGCTAAAGAAATTTAAAGCTCACTTCGTCGAAGCGAGAACCAATAATAACAACCTCAATGCAGGCTTGCTACGCAAGGCGTGGAAACAGTTCCGCAAGGAGCGTAAAGAAGGCCTGCACCCGACTTTTGAAGGGAAACGTGATGACCTCTGCTTAGATCCAGTTAAAGAGATCCAGGGAAAACTTAGAGAAGAGATTGCTTCTAAGTTCATCAACCAACCTGAATTATTTGAAGACAAGACAAGGTTACCACTTTCAGAGACCGTAACATTCTCAATTATCGGGGAAGGCTACCTCAAGTTTGTTCCTGCCAAAGGTAACTTCGGTGGAGGCACAAGTTATGTCGCTGGAGCTGAGAATGCAGTTTCCATTCTACACCGTGACAAAACGGTAGTAATCGGAAAGAAATCAGATAAGGCGCGCTCAGGAATCGAAATCGCGATCGATCAAGTGAACCTTGAGCACTTCGTCATGAAGTGGGAGCGTGATGACTACAGTGAAAAGCCTCCGCTTTCTGTATTCTTCGGAAGCGTGGAAGAGCAAGCTGACGGAAGTATCAAATACATCCCTGGTGAAAGAAAGAATGAGATCTCTATCTTCAACGAAGAAAACACCAAGATCGATTACTACAGTGACAAATACACGCAGGAAAGAGAGAAGACAAAGACCTCTATCAACAATATCTGGTCCACACACATGCAGTGGGTGCACTGGAGAACCAAGGAGCTGAAAGACAGAAATGAAGCATACGAGATCACCGATCTTGAAAAATACAATGCCACATGGGCACACATCGTAGGCTACTACATGGTAGGGTATGATCTTTCTACAGAGGCTAAGTACGCAGAATTTCAAGAAAAATGGCCAAAGTGGTACTCAAGCATGAAAGGAGCAGACCACTACAATAAAGATTGGGTCGGAGCCTTCCCGTATGCCTTCATCGAACGTGAGAACATTCGCCTAGAGTCGAACCTCACACCGAAGTGGAATAACTACTACGCGATCTATTTCACCATCACAGGCCTCCACGGATTACACGTGATTGGCGGAGCACTCGTGCTCGGTTACTACTTGTTCTTTGGACGTAAAATGTATGAAAGTAACCCAGAGTGGTTAGCTAACCGCGTGGAAGTCGGTGGCCTATTCTGGCACTTTGTGGATCTCGTATGGATCTTTGCTTTCCCAATCTTCTACTTAATGTAATCTTAATTTAACGGACTAAAAAAATGGCAGGTAATTCTCCAGAAGAAATCAAAAAGGTAAAAAATGCATTCCTCATTGTGGCGCTTATATTGGCGGCTTGCACATTGTTGACTGTAGCAGTAGCAGTCGTTCCACAGCTTGACTTCGGCGCACACGGCTTCTCCACTGCAGATGCAGTGATTGGACTGGCTATCGCTACTTTTAAGGCAAGCTGTGTAGCACTCATCTTCATGCACTTGAAGTTCGGAAAGTGGGAGAAGCCAGTGATCCTATGGTCATTCTTTGGCAGCCTCTTTTTTGCCGCAGTCATGATCGGCTTGATCGCCCTTGCAGACTTTAACCCAATCACCTTTAAAGGCGTACTTCCTTACGGAAGTGACTTACCAGAAACCCAAGTTGAAAAAGCCTATGACACTTCTGTGCATACGCTTGAGACAGAACACGAATAATTAGCCATGTCTATCCGCGGATTCCATATCATCTTCGTCATCATCTCCACACTTCTCTGTGCTGGAATTTCCTTTTGGGTATTCCAAATATCCCAAATGACCGAAGGTGTAGCAAAAATGGTTTTCGGCGGCGGCGCAGCATTCTGTGCAGTGCTACTCATCGTTTACGGATTCTACTTCTACAACAAAATCAACAAACTTAAGATCTAACCATGAATCAGCTTCTTAATATCTTAGCCTGCCCAACCTGTGTACGAGCGTTCCAAGAGACGCAGGGCAATGCTGCTGGCTATGCCATCCTATTCATGGTGTGCATCATCATGCCAATCGCCGCGTCGATCGTGTTTTGCTTCATCCGCATCGCAAGAAGACAGGCAAGAGCAGATAATGGCGAATATGCCGATCCATTTCTCGAGCAAATAAAACACGAATTTAACTCATAGATTAACCGTTTCTAATGTTTCATATTTTAGCAGATAAAGGGGACTTCATTTCACCCGGTCGCCTCATCGGAATGCCGGAGAACTTCTCCGCTCATGGCAGTGATGTAGATCACCTCATTGATGTAGTGCAGTGGTTCATGATCGCCCTCTTCGTGGGTTGGACTCTATTTTTCCTCTACACCATTTTCAGATTCCACAAATCCAGAAATCCTAAGGCTGACTACCATGGGGTCAAAGGCCACCTATCCTCTCACCTTGAGGTTGGAGTGATCATTGTAGAAGCTGTGCTCCTACTTGGCTTTGCCCTTCCATTCTGGAGTGAACGTGTGGACACTTTCCAAGACGCAGTCGATCGTAATGCCGTGCGCGTACGTGCGATCGGTTACCAGTTCGGTTGGAAGTACCACTATGCAGGTAGCGATGGTAAATTTGGACGTGTAGATAGAAGCCTCGTCAAAGAAGCAGGGGATGCCTGTATCGATCCAGACGACCCGAACGGATTCGATGACGTAATCGTGAGTGACCTGAAGCTCCCAGTGAACCGTCCAGCGATCGTGAACATCACCTCAACAGACGTGATCCATAACTACGCCATCATCCCAATGCGTATTCAGCAAGACGCCATCCCAGGAACCGATATCCCAATGTGGTTCACCCCAGTGCGTGAGCTAGAGACCACAGTCGTCTGCGCCCAGCTTTGTGGTAACAACCACGCCAACATGAAAGGAAAGCTCGAAGTCATCAAAGCCGCAAAATTCGATAAATGGCTCGACGAAAAAAGCGCCGAGTCTAAGCAAGAAAGTCTAGACCAAATGAAGAAGCTTAACGACGACCCTGCAGTAGCAG
>JALZVA010000137.1 GCA_023301335.1 Akkermansiaceae bacterium | reverse complement strand
AAAACTCGTTCCCGTTTCCTCCACCTCGGGAAACTCCCCTTCATTTAAATCAGAAACTTCATAGCGGCCCTTTAACATTAAGGCTATCTCTTCTTTCTTGTGTGTATTCCTAGTGGCAACAAGCAACAATTTGTGGACTGACATGAAACTTAGTTACCAATTATTAGTATTTTTACATAGAAAAATAGCTAAGTGACGTTATCTTTTTAACATGCAACTCATCAGTTTACCTATCCGGTTCATCTTTATGTTTGTGCTCTCCATGCACGCAACTACTCTCGCTGCCGAAGACTGGCACACATCCATCGATGAAGCAGTCAAAGTGGCAAAGGCATCAAATAAGCCAGTCCTTGTTAAATTCACAGGTTCTGATTGGTGCCCGCCTTGCCAAGAGATTGATCGCTTAGTTTTCAGTAAAAAAGAATTCACCGATGAAGCTGCAAAGAACTTTGTTCTTTGCATTATTGATTCTCCAAAAAAAGATCAGGCTATCGCTAAAAAAAACGCTCCTCTTATTGAAAAACATGCCATCAAAGGCTACCCGACAGTTATTTTGTTAGATCCATCAGGAGAAGAATTTTCCCGTTTTTTCCCCACAGCTTACGAAAATCCTGATAAAATGCTAAGCCACCTACACCTCCAGCTAAAGCGTAAAAGCATGTTCTAAACTGCTGTTTTTCATACACATCAGACAAAAAGTCACAAAAATTTATTTCAAAAATGCATTTTTATGAAAAAAAATCTTGTCGTTAGCTTATATAATGCTGCACTGGGGTGTTGGCATAAAGCACTATGCTAGATGCCAGCAAAACCACAATTACTTAGTTATGAATACAAAATTAAACTACATCTTAGGAGTGTCTACCGCAGCACTACTCAGCACATCGTTTGCTGGTGAAGTGTCAGGCATTACATCATCTGGTTCAACAGTTAACTACGGAGCGCCTAAGCTCACTGGTTCTGCTTCATTAGATCTCAACTCAAACTTCATCCTCTACGGACAAGCTATCTATGGAAATAGTGACGACTATGATGGTCAGGGAACATTCAACCCATCACTTAGCCTTAACTACCAAAAGACTGAAGCTCTTAGCTTCAATGCTGGAGTTTGGTTAGACATCAATGACAACACTAACTCATCACGTGTTGACGTTGAAGAAACTGACGTTTGGGTAGGAGCAGCTTATACTTCAGGTATCACTACATACAGCCTTACATTCCAGAACTGGCAGTATGCTGGAGAGTCTGAAGAAGTACTCGACCTTGGCTTCTCTTTCGACACATTCCTTAATCCATCCATTCTTTTTCACCAACGTTTAGGTGAAGGTGCAAGTGGTGGCGATAGAGGAACTCTTCTCGTATTAGGTGCATCACACGGATGGGACCTTTCTGATAACTGGAGTTTAACTGTTCCTGTATCAGTTGGCTTCGCTCTTACAGATGACTATTACGGTCAGGGTGCTGACACTGGCTTGGCATACGCTAGTATCGGCCTTCAGAACAGCTACGCGCTTACTGATAACTCATCATTCAACTTCGGTGTTACATTCTACACTTCTGATGATGAAGTAATCGGTAACTCTAAGGATGAATTCCTTGGATGGAACGTAGGTTACTCATTCAACTTCTAGGATCTCTAGAAAGATTTAGAATACCTTTTCAGGTTTCTTAATTTTATTTTCGGCCAGGCATAATGCCTGGCCGTTTTTTGTACAGCTTTAATGTTTATTCCACCTTAGTAGAACGCATAAAAAAGCCGCAACGTCTTTCACGCTACGGCTCTAAATTTTTAGTGTGCTTCCCTTTGAGGTACTTTAAAATATTAATCAAAGTGCATTCGTCCAATATCAGTCCGCTTCAATGCACCGTCAAAGCTCACTTTATCCAGCTCTTTATACGCAGCATCCACTGCTGAGAGACGGTCATCTGCACCTGCGACTACAGCGAGTACTCTCCCGCCATTCGTTTGCCATTCGCCCGCTGCATTCTTTTTCGTTCCCGCGTGATAGACCCGTGCTTCCTTGACCTCATCTAGTCCAGTGATCACATCTCCATTTCGAGATGAGTCTGGGTAACCCGCTGAAGCGAGGATAAGGCAGACACTCCAGCCTTCACTGAATGCTAACAAGTTTTTCTGTAAATCTCCCTTCGCCCCTGCCGCACAGAACGCAGCTAAATCTCCACCTACGAGAGGCATCACAGCTTGGCATTCAGGATCTCCAAAGCGGCAATTATACTCGATCATTTTAGGGCCGTCCTTGGTCAGCATCAGGCCGAAATAGATAAACCCTCGGTAAGGTAGGCCATCTTTCACTAGTCCATCAACAGTCGGCTGTACTACCTTCTCCTCTATCTCTGCGAGAAGCTCATCCGTAATCAGCTGGCGACTTGCTACCGCACCCATGCCTCCTGTGTTTGGCCCCTGGTCGTTATCTCCGATTCTTTTATAATCTCTTGCAGGGGTGAAAATCTGATACTTCCCATCCACTACTGCGGCAAAGATAGACACCTCAGGTCCTACGAGACATTCCTCAACTAACATTCTTCCTTCACCAAATCTCCGCTCCTCCATCACCTCTTTAAGAAATTGCGTAGCACTCGCCTCATCAGGGCATACGGCCACGCCTTTACCCGCTGCTAAGCCATCAAATTTTAACACAGTTGGGTACACCCCATTGATCGCAGCTTGGGCTTCCTCAGATGTTGCACACCCTGTCGCCTTTGCGGTAGGAATCCCGTGGCGATTCATAAACTCTTTAGAAAATTCCTTAGATGCTTCTAACTGAGCGGACTGCTTATGCGGTCCCCAGCAAGGGATTTGATTTTTTTCACAGAGATTCGCAAGCCCCTCATCTTTCACTAGATAGCTTTCCTCCCCCGCTACACAAAGATCAATTTGATTAGACTTCATCCACTCTACAAGTTCATGTAAGCCATCTACATGCACACATTCTGCAAGCTCTGCAATAGCATCACTTCCAGGAAAGCTAAAAAGCTCTGTACGCGTAGCAGAGTCATCTAACGCTTTAATTAACGCATGCTCCCTTCCCCCTTTTCCTACAACTAAGATTTTCATACTGCCGCTATCCAACTCACCCTTGGCGGAATTGCCAAGTGCTAAAACAAAGGAAATCGACAAATCTAGAAAATTAGTTTAATCTGCACCGCTAGCATGTAGAACTAAGTATGAATTTTTTGCACCTCATCACCTGTTTATTGACTCTCAGCTCTGTGGCAGCAGAGATCCCCCCTGATCTATTTAAGGGCCTCACAGCTGAGACATTCCTGGCACGACAGGACGCAGCTAAGCAAGTAGCCACATGGATCAAGGATGGAAAGAATCCAAGTGCTAAAGTCAATACTATCTTAACCACTATCCGAGACACTGATCACCCACAGATTCATTATAGCCTGAAACGACTCCTTAAGATCTATGTCATTGAAAGCTCGCCCATGGGGTTCCTTGGCATTGGCCACCAGACTTCCTACCTCACTATTAATGATGTGCGGACCCCTTGTATCAAGGTCAGTAAGGCACACCCAAATACACTAGCTTCCCGTATA
Organism: Akkermansiaceae bacterium; assembly: GCA_023301335.1. Classification (GTDB taxonomy): domain Bacteria; phylum Verrucomicrobiota; class Verrucomicrobiia; order Verrucomicrobiales; family Akkermansiaceae; genus Rubritalea. The sequence continues at coordinate 4,275 of JALZVA010000137.1, read as the reverse complement.
GGTATATTCCCTGGTGACCTCATTATTAAAGTCAATGACACCCCTTTCATCACCCCCACTGCCGAACAAGCCGAGCGTGGCCATAGCGTCAGCTCTCATTTTTCCTATCTCGTTAAAAAAAATCCTCCTGGGGAAATTCTTAAACTTAAAATCCACAGAGGGGAACAAATCTTAACATTAAGTGGAAAGGCCAGTTCATATAAAAATTATGTAAAACTCCTCTCTCAAAACGAACAAAAAGAAATTCAAACAAAGATCAAAGGGTTTACTAAACTCGAAAACATCTACTTCGATTACTGGTGGATGGAGCACTACCTTGAAGTGCTAGAAAAAAAATAAACACGCAGCACCCACTAATAGGGCAGCTGATCCCAACGCTAACCAAGCGAGTAAAGCTAAGGTCATGATCCAGCCCAAAGGCGAGATGATAAAAGCCACCACGGTTCCGGCAAAGACCACATCCTCCACCTCTCCCATTGCCATGAACGCATGCCAGAGTAATCTCATACTCGACACCAGCGTCTTTCTTTCACCCTCATTTTGCTTCTTCACCACCCGTTGAATATTCATGAAGAACCCTTCCTTCACTCGCCCTTTTAAACTCAGTAAGGTCTCAGGGATTTCGGCAATGGTAGAAAGAGCATACCAGCACACACATACCAGTAAAGATGGTAGCCCGCACAATACCGTCGGGATCACCCAATTCCAAAAACCCCACCCCGCTTCCCAACGAAAGACAAAATAGCTACTCACACCTACAAGCAAACCAACTATGCCAAGAAGCAGTAGTAATCTGGCAAAAATCCTAACCAGCTTTGCAGGGAGTCGTAAGCGCTGAATAAGCGACTCGATCCTATCTACATTTTTCTGAAAATTTGGTTCTCCTCCCGCTACCATGTATACATCATCTCGCGCCCTTTGGCAGCTTCTACACCGACCAGCACAGCAGTGCCAATAAGTGTCTCCACAGAAGTCGTCATTGGAACCTGTGCAGCAGGCTTGGTAAGACCCAATATCAGCTGGCCATAATGCTGAGCACCACCCACATGTTGGAGTAATTTAAAACTGATATGAGCTGCATCGAGATTAGGAAAGACCAATACGTCCGCAGATTCTGAAGTTAGATCCGAACTCTTCTGCTCTGCTGCAACCGGGTCTAGAGCTACGTCCGCCTGCACTTCTCCCACGATATTCATGGCGAGTGATTGCTTCGCCACACTATTCCGTGCCATCGCAGTAGCTGCCTCCATTTTTCTAGAGGAAGGAGTCTTCATACTCCCGTTCGTAGAATGGCTTAAAAAAGCCACTTTCACTTCTTTAGAAAGAAACTGAGAAGCCAGTTTACCCGTCTCCACACCAAAGGCGGCAAGTTCATCCACCGTCGGATCAGGGTTCATCCCACAATCCGCCATAAACAACAGCCCCTCTGAGCCTAAATGCTGTAAATGAGGTGCATGCAGCACCACCACACTAAACAAACTAGAGACATCAGGAAGCGGTTTGATAAAATTACCAACTGCCCTAAAAATACTTGCTGGATGCGTCCTATTCCCTGCCACCATCCCATCAGCTTGACCATACTGCACCATCATGGCAGCGAAATTATGCGGATTGCTAATCATTTCTTCCACATTAGCGACTTTCCTCCCTCGATATTTTTCTACTTTTTCGAGTCTTTTCCTGAAAACATCTCTATCTGAGCAGGTCTCTGGATCAATCACATTGATTAAGCTCATGGAGACTCCTATTTCCTTCGCCAAGGCTACCACCCTCTCTTTTTTCCCTAGTAAAATTGGGGCAATCAATTCAAGTCTCACCAATTCTGCAGCAGCTCTCAGCACCCTAATGTCCTCACCATCTGTGAATACAACCCTCTTCGGACTTTCCTTCAACACCTCGTAAAGACCTTGAACTAAAGGGTGTGTTTGAGCAAACAATGCATTTTCGTCCATATCTTCACGTTAAAAAATTTCCAGCCCTAATCAATTAGATTCTTTCATAATGTCAGACCACATCGTTTCCCATCCAATGGAGGGCTTTAAAGCAGCCCCCATGAGGACAATTTTTTGAGATAAAAAAAGAGCATCTCCCCCATCTTTGCCCCCGCTATAAGCAATTTTCTATTTTTCATACTTCTTCACCTTAAAAAACTTGTCAGTTTCCTTCAAAAATCATCGTATCAGTATATATGAAATATTGGTCTATCTTACTCGCAACAGCAGTTTTGCTCTTCGGTTTCGCACTTGCTCAGAAAGATTCCGCAGACTCCGTCATAAAGAAAAAGAAACTCGTCATTCTCACAGGAGACGATTTCACCCACCCGTCTGGCACACACGAATTCAAAGCTGGCGGAGCTCTCTTAAAGAGTGCTATCGCGCACTCCGTTCTCGATCCACATATTGAAGTCGTTCACGTTCACAACTGGCCAGAGGACACCTCTGTATTCGATGGCGCAGAAATGATCCTTCATTACTACAAAGGGAATAAATTTCATCCGCTAAATAAAAATGCGGAATTTGTCGATGCTTTAGCGAAGCAAGGAGTCAGCCAAATGTTCATCCACTACGCCTGTGACCCAGACGCCTCCGTCGATAGCTTCCTCAAGTCGTGGACCGGTGGAGTCTACAAAGACAAATATTCGGCTAACCCGCACTGGACACTCGAGAGCCAGCTCGAAAAACACCCTATCAACTCAGGAGTAGAAAACTACACCGCAAATGACGAGTGGTACATGAGAATAGATTTTGAGAACGATCCTGTCATGGGCTATGATGCCCCGACTGTAGGATCTGTGCACGCAGTCATGGCAGGTAAAATTGTTGACCCAAAATCCAAGAAAAACCCAAAGTTCACAAAAGCGGTCAAAGATGGTAAAAAATCTAACACCGTAGTGTTTTGGGCAAAAGAAGCAGAAAACGGATGTCGAGGTATCACCGTCACTGGTGCACACCACCACACCACCTGGACGATCGAATCATTCCGCAAGCAGGTCCTCAATAGTGTCGCATGGGGTCTCAAACTCCCTATCCCTGAGACAGGTGTCGTCAGCCCAGACATCACTGAAGCTCAGCTCAATGAGAATCTTGACCAGAGCAGAAAAAGAGTGAAATATCTAAAACTTAAGTAAGTTTTTTTAATAAAAATTACACAACTTGCCTTCATTGGCAGCTTACAATCACATTTGATGAATCCGGCAAAAAAGCACTCATAACATGACCATTACTTCTGTAAAAACATTTATCACCTCATTCTTCACGCTCTTACTTTGCAGCTTAAGCCAAGCAGAAGGATCACCGACTCCTACTGGTAAAGTTTTTACCTATAAGGAAACAAACGGAGTGAAGCGAGAGCTAGAAGTCTTTTTTCCCGACGGACACGACCCATCTAAACAAGCTGTCCCAGCCATCGTCTTCTTTCATGGAGGTGCCTGGGTCAAAGGAGGGAGAGGCTCCTTCAGTCATCAATGCGCTTACTTCGCTAAGCGAGGCATTGTCGCGGCAACAGTCACCTACCGCCTAGTATCAGCGAAAGATAGAAAAGCTATAAAAGATAAGACCTCTTTCAAACGCCTCTGCATCCCCGACGCAAAGAGTGCCATCCGTTGGATGAAAGAGCAATCTGGAAAAATAGGGGTCGACCCTACAAAGATCATCCTCAGCGGAGGATCCGCAGGTGGCCATATTTGCTTAATCGCCTCTCATAACGAGGGATTAAACGACCCCAATGATAACCTGAAATTCGACACCTCTGCATTCGCTTATATTCTTTTTAATCCAGCTCTCACTAAAAATGCTAACGATAAAGAGGTCCACTTCATTCAACACCTCAACTCGAACACTGCACCCGCTATCGCATTCTTCGGGGATAAAGACAAATGGCTTAACGGTTGGAACCCAGCTTACAAAAAGTGGAAATCACTTAGCCCGAAAACGATAGAGGTGCATATGGCAATAGGTGAAGACCACGCCTTTTTTAACCAGAAAGCTTGGAGAAATCTTACCCTCTTAGCCGCGGATCAATTCCTCCAAAAGCACGGAATCCTTAAAGGAAAACCTCTATTAAGCTCTCCAATCGATGGGAAAAAATTAACGCTGTTAAAGCCTTAACTCTCCACCTTTTTAAAGAGCGTGGTTAGAGCTCTTATATCTCCCCCGTAAGTTTCTCAGCTTGCTCTTGGCTCACCAAGCCTTGATCGATCGCTTTTTTCATCGGCATAGGCTTTGACTGGCAGACTTTCTTCCAGTCTTTAAAATTCCACTGATTTGGGAACCCCCT
>JALZVA010000136.1 GCA_023301335.1 Akkermansiaceae bacterium | reverse complement strand
TAAAAGCTCACAAGGCCAGCGTGGGCTTGCCACACTCAACCTCCTTAGAAATGACTCAACGGTTTCCATCACTAGCCACAAGTTCGACACTAGTAAAAAAGGAGATAGCCACGACACTCAAACCATTCTTACCTGCCGCCAGCTTGACTGCAGACTTCTCACCTGTGATGAAAATCTCTCACAGCTGGCTAAAATCCAAGACATTAAAGTGCTGGATTTAAAAGACTTAACGGAAGCCATGCGGCATGAAGTTTACGTTGGGCAACGCTTACAACTAACTCTTACTAAACCGGGAAAAGAAGATCACCAAACTATTGGGTTTCTCCCAGATGGCACTATGATTGTTGTCAACAACTCAGATCATTTACTTGGATCAAGCCAATATGTTACAGTCATCTCCACTCTCCCTACTTCTGCCGGGGTCATGGTCTTTTCTGAGCTGGATGAAGCATCTTAATAGATTTAATTTTAACTCCAGGTGACTTAAAATTTTCGTTCGAGTAAATAGGAAGCTATCTGATTAAGCCTGGCTCCTTTTTTCCCTAATCCATCTAAGGCATCCATCGCGTTTTCGGTAAGCCTTCTAGCTTCTTTTCTAGATGCTTCTAAGCCCATAATGGCAGGGTACGTGCTTTTTTCCGCAACAAGATCTTTTCCTGCGGTTTTACCTAATACATCAGTGGTCTGGACGAGATCGAGAATGTCATCTACCACTTGATACGCTAGCCCCAAATTATACCCGAATTGTTCGAGGCATTTAAGCTCCTTTGCCGTGGCATTTGCCGTCATCCCTCCTAATTTTACCGCTGCAGTGAGGAGCGCAGAGGTCTTAGCCTCATGGATCTGCACTAATTGCTTCTTGGATAAGCTTTTACCTTCCCCTTCTAAATCTAACACTTGCCCTCCTATGAGCTTCTTACTCCCAGCAGCCTGAGCTAATTCCGCTATGTAGTCAGCTCCCGTGTAGCGTTTCGTGGCTGGCGCCTGAGCCAGCATAATAAAAGCTTCTGTTAAAAGAGCATCCCCAGCTAGCACAGCCATGCCCTCTCCGTAAATCTTATGGCTAGTTGGCTTTCCTCTTCGGAGATCATCATCATCCATGCAAGGCAGGTCATCATGAATAAGAGAATACGTATGAAGAACCTCTACGGCACAAGCTGGCAAGAGAGCCCCTTCCAGCGTTCCCCCACAAGATTCAGCTGCAGCTAGGCATAAAATAGGCCGAAGCCGTTTGCCTCCTACAAATACAGAGTACCGCATCGCCTCGTGTAGTACAGCAGGTCGGCAATTCCCTCTAGGCAAGTGCTTTTTAAGCGCTTTTTCGATGGCAGCTTGTTGCAGCTTTAGCCAGCCTGTAAGATCCTCCATAGACCTTAGTGCTACAGAATTTCAGCAATTTGCACAGCATTAAGTGCGGCTCCCTTGCGGACTTGATCCCCCACTACCCAGAGCGCGAGAGCATTATCCATCACCATGTCTTTTCTGATACGTCCTACGAGACAGTCATCCTTATGTGTTGAGTCTAGAGGTACTGGATAAAGTGCTTCATCAGGATTATCCACGAGCTTGACCCCAGGGCAATTAGCAAAGGCAGCACGGGCCGAAGCCACATCGATTTCTTTATCAAATTGAGCTGTGATAGAAACCGAATGAGAGCGCATGACGGGAACGCGCACGCAAGTACAAGTGACCTGCACACCCTCTTCTCCTAGAATCTTACGTGATTCATTAAGCATCTTATACTCTTCCTTAGTGTATCCTCCTTCTTGGAATACATCCACATGAGGAATCACATTATAGGCGATCTGGTGCGGGTAACAGCTCTTCTCCACAGGCTGATCCTTAGCAATAGCTTCTAGCTGATTTTCCAGTTCCTGCATCCCTGCCACACCACTTCCTGACACCGCCTGATAGGAAGATGCGATAATCGATTTCAACCCAAACCGCTTATGCAGAGGAAAGAGCGCCATGAGACTAATAATGGTCGTGCAGTTAGGATTTGCGACGATATTTTTAGGTAAATTTTTCACGGCCTCAGGGTTAATTTCAGGCACAACAAGAGGCACATCAGGGTCCATTCGGAAAGCTGAAGAATTATCTACCATGATGCAGCCTGCTGCCGCGACGGAAGGCCCAAATTCCTCAGATATGCCTCCGCCCGCAGCGAATAAGGCGATATCGATCCCCTCAAAACTCTGGTGTGTGAGCTCTTTAATGGTAATTTCTTCACCCTTAAAGCTCACTTTCTTTCCTGCTGATCTCGCTGAAGCCAGTAGGGTCAATTGCTTGATAGGGAAATCTCTCTGCTCTAGGCACTCTAGCATCTCCACTCCTACAGCTCCTGTAGCTCCCACGACGGCAATATTTTTCGGTTCACTCATTGGTATTCAAAATTTAAGTAGGCGCAGAATAGCTCAGTTCCAGAACATGGCAATGCCGATCTTAGCCAATATTTAAGAAATATGACGAATATTCCGATTAATTCTTGCACCCTTGAAAATGGATTCTACCATGTCTTCCGAAGGGGGATTCTAGATCCTCCCCAAAAACTAAATTATAATTATTATGAAAATTGTTAAATTAATTGCAGTAGCAGCAGCAGCTCTCGGATTCGTATCATGTGGTTCAGGTTCTGGAATCGGTTCAGGTTCTGGTTCTGGTTCTGGCGCAGGAGTTTCAGCTCCTAGTGTTCCTACTACATCTTACAGCACTCCAAGCAAGTAATTGATTGCAGACTGATCTTGCCTTTGGGGAATTCCTTTAGAATATTTTCTATCAAAGATCCCAAAAA
>JALZVA010000135.1 GCA_023301335.1 Akkermansiaceae bacterium | reverse complement strand
CCTTGAGACTGCTTCATCACCTCCAAAATCTCGGGTTTGGATAACTCACGGTTATAGATCCTGAAATCATCCACTTTCCCTTTATACCCTTTTCCCATCATCAGAGTGTCCATCTCATCGATCAGTCCATATGCATTGAGCCCTGCTAAACCACCTCTAAAAGCGAGAGCTCCATTTTTATACACGGTGAAATTCCCTTCTTTATCTCTATTTCTTGTGAAAGTCCAATGCGTCCATTTCCCTTGAAGTTGTTCAGGAGTGAGTCTAAACTTTGGCCTACTATGCTTCTGAGCATTTGATATTTTATACCTATTTACCTCTCCCCTATCGGCTTTTTGAATTCCATTTTGCCAGTGAATCACAGAGCTCTCTTTAGCCACATTACTCTCAAAGCTAATACGAAGGCTTTCATAAGTTTTATCCCCATAGGTCTGATAACCATTCAAAAACGTGTTTCTACTCACCCCTTTTTTGATAGGGTCAATATGGGCCCAAAATGCGATCGATACACGCTCCCCTATGAGATCGTAAAACTCTTGGTCAATTGGGATACTTATCGCCCCGTCGTTCAGAGCCACTGCTGCCCCCCTCTTCTCATCGCCATCCACCTGGGTGACCTTATCAATGATAGTTCCGTCTCTTCCGTAGGCAGTCGAATCCTTCACTACGCCATTACCCACATCCTCAAATTCGTACCATGTAATCAGACTAGGGTCCAAATCAGAAACATCGATCTGTACCGTCGCCTCTTCACTGGTTCCGTTTTTATTACTCACTGTGTAGCTAAAACTGTCTCTTCCGTGAAATTCAGCTTTCGGTGTGTAAGTGAAAGCTCCGTCATCTTCCAGCGTGAGCGAGCCGTGGGTAACATTTTCAGTGACTTTAAGCTTCGTCGCTGGAGCGTCGGCATGCACCTCGTCATTCCTCAAGACACCTTCTTGCTTAGTCAATGATAGGACTCCACCCTCTTTCATTCTATAGTTATCTGCTAGAGGTAGAGGAATCGATACGCTATCTCTAGACCTTGCCGTATACTCCCATGAATCCTGAAGCTCATTGTAAACTTCATCTGCTGATTTCGTGGAGACCGTTATCGTGATTTCCTCCTCCGTAGTAGGAGCCGTTTTAACAACTGAAAAGGTAAATTGCTGTGCCGTATCGTGATTCTCGGGAGTGAATGTGAGTTCACTTGGTGAGATCTTTACGAGTTCTGGGTGTGAACTAGTTAGCTGCACTTTTACATGGGCTTTCGGCTCAAAAATAAAATTCACCGACATGGTCTCATTTTCTCCAGTATGGTGATTATGCACCTCTAGCTTATCGGCAGCAGAGGGCAGCACTCTAAAGCCTGGGGCTCTCACTTGTAAATTACCCATGATCCAGCCCGCTTCATAGCCTGTCCGCATGGCATTCCATTCAGCTGATGGCTGACTGACCTCAGGTGTCAGTGGACAGCGACCTGAATCACTGGTGTAAATAAACGCTGCATTCGGAAGAATCGCAATAGGTGAAAGGTGATTCCCTCCGCCATTTAGCTTTTGGCCAGGATGAACTCTATTAAACATCGTCCATGAGGCACGTGGGATCGTAGCCCCGAGGTGTGGCGCGTGCTCTAAAGCTTTCTTACCAGCTCGCATATCATGCACTGAAACCATAGATGCAGCATGATCGTTAGATTTTAACAAACCTTGATACTGGAATGTGTAAGCACGCTTCCAGTAATCAGGGTTCACTTTAAACTCATCATGTGGATAAAACCCAAATTTACCGATATTAAAAGAGATTGGAGCCTTTGTTTCAATCGGCCCTCCTACCTTCGTCGGCCATCCAGATTTTTCAGAGCTTGGATCATTCGTTTCATAGCGATGATTGAAGTAGTTATCATGCTCTACTCCACAGGCATCCATCACCTTTTTGATCACCGTCAAGTGCCCCCGCTCAGTACTCGTTCCCGTTATACTGTGGTGCACTTTACGAACTGTATTAAACTGCATACTATGCGGATGAGGACTGGCGAAACGCCCTTTATACTGTATGGCTCCTTTATTTTTTTCTACCGTTTGATGCGCCAAATCCGCCAGCGCATCATTGTATTCATAACTGGAAGATGAAGCACTTTCACCAATTAAGCGACTATACAAAGTAGCTGCGGCTAGATACGCACCATTAGCTGTCGGGTGCAGATCTGACGCGTTCTCCCTCGCCGCTGCCCACGCTAGCCCAGCAGGTGCTACTGCATACCCTCCGGAACGTCCAACACGGTAAACTACCTCCTTATAATGCTTGATACTAGATGTAGATTCAGCAGATGGCCAAGGCATTAATAATACAGTCTTAGCCGATCCTTTAGCCACTTCTTTCCCAATTTCGGAAACACCTAGTGCATAAAACCCTGGTAAATGCTCTATCGAATAAGTATCTCCAAGAAGCACCACAAAATCCCATTTTTTATCTACTTCTCCGCGTAAATTCGGCCACCGAGTCTTAGTCTCCACATCTGCAGGAAAAGGGTAATGAAACCAAGTAAATAGATTCGTATAGGGCGCATTCTTTCCTTCCAATCCAAAGCTACTTTCCAAAGTAACATTGACTTCCCCATGCTTTGCTCCTTTCAAAATTTCGGTAAAATGACGAACCACCTGAGTAGGGTCAAATGCCTTCCCTTTGTCAGCAGCGCGAATATATTCAGCTGAACTACGTTGCTGCCCTATCACCAAGACATTCAAATCAGCTAGTAGCAAGGGCATAGACACCCAATGGAAGGCTAGGGATAAAATTGTATATTTCTTTTTCATGAAAACGTTAAATAGAAAATACAGTTCCAAATCCAGTAAATAAGCTCCCCTTTCAAAAAGGGCTAAACCAACCTAACAATCATCTAGGCAAAACACTCTTCCCTTTTACTTCAGGATAAAGCGCATTCTCAGCAGTAAGCTGCTGTTTCATTTCTTTCATGAGTATCTTAACTTGCTCAGGATTCTCCTGAGCAAGGTCTTTCATCTCATAGGGGTCAGACTTAAGATTAAACAGCTGGTAACGTTTTTTATCAAAGTAGAAATAAATAAGCTTCCAGTCTCCATGACGGTAGCTTGTAAAATAACTAGATCGGTGATCATGTGGAAAATGCATCAAGAATTTACCTGGATGAGTGGAGTCCTCTTCTCCTCCTAGTATTGTTTCAAGATCGTGGCCATCCTGCAGATGCCCTTTCGGTATTTCAACCCCAGCCACGTTGAGAACAGTCGGGAAAATATCCATAATCGTGGTAATCTGTGTGCTAATTTTATTAGCAGGGATCGGGAGTGCCTGCTGCGCTAGGGTGCCTGCATTAGGCTTTGCCCATGAAGCAATCAATGGAGCTCTCATCCCGCCTTCATAACAGGTCGCTTTCTTTCCTTTAAGAGGGGCGGAAGAGGCGTGAGCAAAAGTCTTTCCAAGAGGTGCGTCAGAGCCGTTATCTCCTAGTAAAAGAATCAGTGTATTTTGCGCTACTCCTTGTTCCTCCAAGGTTTTCATGATGTCACCAAGGGACTTATCCATACCTTCTACGAGGGAGGCAAAAGCTTCTGCTTTACTATTCTTACTTTCATCCTTCCCTTTATAGTTGTTGATAAAACGTGGATCTGGGTCAAATGGTCCATGTACCGCATAATGGGACATGTAGAGGAAGAAAGGTTTCTTTTTCTCTACTGCTTTCTTAATCTCATTTTGAGCCTCTAGAGTGATCGCTTCTGTTAAAAATGTCTCAGTGTTATGATATTTTTGCAGCCCAGGAACTGCGTGTAAGGTCCCCTTCCCGTAATCCCCAAGATAGCTGTTAGGGCGACCAATAGCAGACCCTGCAATGTTTACATCAAAACCAAGGTTAAGCGGCTCTGATCCTGCATAATCAAAAGGACCGAAGTGGCCTTTGCCTACGAAAATAGTAGAATACCCATTTTCTTTCAGTATAAGAGGTAGGGTCACCTGCCCTTTTTTCAGTCCCTCCCAGTTCCATTTAGAGGGTCCTTTTGTTCCGCGATTATTCCTATCTGGCTTGATCCACTGAGTGGTGTGGTGACGTGTTGCATTCTGACCTGTCATCAATGAGCTACGCGATGGTGAGCAGACTGACTGTGCATAAAATTGAGAAAAACGAATCCCTTGAGATGCCAGTTTCTCCATGCTCGGAGTTCGGTACCAATGATTCAGAGGAAACTTGACAGGCTCTCCTGAATCATCTGTTAGAAATGCCACTGAGGTATCCATCGGGCCCATATCATCCACCAGAAAAATTACTATATTCGGTTTCGCTACAGCCATCAGACATTGTGATGACATCGCTAATAAAAACAGACTTAATTTTTTCTTCATTGTTTCCAAATGGATTTATAGCTTTCTTTTTAAACTA